>JAWXTR010000038.1:0-24898 GCA_044433365.1 Rikenellaceae bacterium | reverse complement strand
TTTTTTAAAGGTTTTTAAAACCAAATCAGAGTTGTTTTTTAGACGTAGCAGGGCTACGTCTCTACTGCTGTGTATTATTATAGAAGTAATTTAAACTTTTGGTAACTCGACTGTAGAGACGTAGCCCTGCTACGTCTGTAACAAAATAGCTGTCATTTTTTAAAGGTTTTTAAAAACTAAATCAGAGTTGTTTTTTAGACGTAGCAGGGCTACGTCTCTACTTGCTACGTTTTATTACAGAAGTAATTTAAACTTTTGGTAACTCGACTGTAGAGACGTAGCCCTGCTACGTCTGTAACAAAATAGCTGTCGTTTTTTAATGGTTTTTTTTAAACTAATCGGTGTCGTTTTTTAGACGTAGCAGGGCTACGTCTCTACTGCTAGGGGCGGAAACAGGTTTACAGATTTACCTAATTAAAATACAACCTCTCTCTAAATCCTCCTGAGTTAAGTCATATGATATATCGGTTTCGCCCTTCAACTCCTGAGAGCTACTAAAGCTTCCAAACCCCTCACCCTCAGGTGAAATATTTACACACACAGGCAACTCCTCTGAGTTAAATACTACCTTAATCTCCAAAATCGAAGCTCCATCGGCTGCAAAACCTGTAATTGCATCACCAGTGGCTGGATCTAACACCCTAACTCGTGTATCAAGCTCGTCTACCAAATCCTTAATCTGCTCAATCTTATCACAAGAGGATAGCATTGATAATATCAATAGTATGTGTAAGCAAAATTTTTTCATGAAAAATCTGTTAATTTTATACAAATCGTAGAGGCGTTATACTGCAACATATCTAAACACATAGTAATCTCTATAATTATGAGAATTAGCACTCTACATCTACACATAAGATCTTTATCTTTGTTTCTTAGTGATAACCTCCAACATATCCTTAGTCATATTTTCCAAATTCCACTGAGGTTTCCAGCCCCACTCCTCGTTTGCACAACTATCGTCGAGCGAATTTGGCCAGCTATTGGCAATATGTTGCTTTACCTCGTCTATTTGGTAGGTAACAGAAAAATCTGGAATATGTTTTTTAATCTCATTAAAAAGAACCTCAGGACTAAAGCTCATAGAGGCAATATTAAAACTATTACGATGTATCAATTTAGTAGGGTCAGCCTCCATTAGCTCAACACAGGCGTTTAGAGCATCGGGCATATACATCATATCCATAAAGGTATCTTTTTCGATAGGACAAACAAAACTTCCCTTTTTTATAGCCTCATAAAACACCTCAACAGCATAGTCAGTAGTACCTCCGCCAGGAAGAGTTTCGTTTGAGATAATCCCCGGAAAACGCACACTACGAGTATCAATACCAAAACGGTGATAATAGTAGTCGCTCATAAGCTCTCCCGACACCTTACACACTCCATACATAGTATTGGGACGCATTAGGGTATCTTGGGGTGTCATTATTTTAGGAGTTGTATCACCAAACGCCCCTATTGAGCTAGGAGTAAACACCGAGCAGCCATAAATCGAAGCCACCTCTAGGGTATTCATCAGCGCACCCATATTAATTTTCCATGCAAGAGCAGGATTTTTTTCACCTGTAGCTGAAAGAAGGGCTACTAGATTAAAAATAGCATCTATATCATATTTGTGCACCAAAAATGCCAATTTATGCGACTCTAAAACATCTAACACCTCAAAAGGACCATCCGATTTAAGAGTGAAAATTGGACGAATATCTGCTGCAACTACATTATAGTCGCCATAAATTTTACGAAGATGTGTTGTAAGCTCCGAACCTATCTGTCCGCCAGCTCCTACTACTAATATTCTTTTCATAAAGGATGTGGGATTATGAATTACTAATTATAAATTATTAATTATTAATTATGAATTGTAATCGATGCTAGGTAGTCGTAGTGCGAACCTTTTGCCACAATTTCCGCTTTAAATCCATATTCATTACAATACATATCTAAAGTGTCAAAGTCTATGTATAGCCAATTAAACGGTTTGCCTTTAATATCCTTATATTGCATCTGAAAATCTATTTCGCCATAATAGTCGCCGCTAATATCTATTAAAAACGAGCCATCTTCCTCCTCAAAAAGATAGCGTAAATCGCTACTATCGAGTAAAATTTGACCATTAGGGGCTAAAATCTGCTTCATACGTTCCAAAAATGTTCCAATATTGTCGATACTACCAATTATACCCGAACCATTCATAAGCATAAGGATAGTATCAAATTTTTCGTCTAACCCACTATCATACATATTTATAAGACGTACATCCAGCACCCCTCTTTTTTTCATTGTCTCCACCGAAAGAGGTGAGATATCTATTGCACACACCTCTTTCCCTTGCTCCTGAAGGGCCAAGGCGTGGCAGCCGCTACCAGCACCAACATCTAATATCTTTCCATTAGATTTTTGAAGGGCAATCTGCTCCAACATCGGCATATTTTGGTATGAGCGGAAAAGCTCATTAATAGGAAGTTCGTCCTCTTCGAATTGAGAGGAAAAAAGTCGTAATTTGTCGGTCTCTTTATTGTTAAAGTGGTCGGCAATAGCGTGACCCATAGGGTCGAATGCCTTGTCAATAAGCATATTGCTCATAAAAAACGGTTTTAGGGGAGATATAAATTCTGGATTTTGAGAGATTTTTGAAAGTTCCCTTTAGAGGAGTTCTTATTTCTGGATTTTGGGAGATTTTTGAAAATTCCCTTTAGGGGAGTTCTTATTTCTGGATTTTGAGAGATTTTTCAATTTAAGGCTTTAGATTTGGATTTTGCAAATATAGGGTGTAGTGGCTCCTACCGCCTTTATTTGCATAATTCAAAGATGAAGTCTTAAATTGGAAAAGCTCCGAAAGCCAGAAATTAGAAATTCCCTTTACTCTTCTTCGTTATCAAATAATTTTTCTGAAAGATAATTTGTTAAAGTATCATCTATAATTAATGCCAAAAAATCGCTCTCTTTAAATCCAGCAGCTCTAATCTGTTGGGGGATAATACTTGCACTACTCATACCAGGAGTGGTGTTTACCTCCACCATATATGGAGTATCGCCTACCAAAATAAAATCGATTCTCACGCACCCTCTACATTCTAATTCGGTATAGATACGTTTTGCACTCTCCGAAATCTCTTTAGCTATAGATTTGTCGACATTTGCAGGCGTAACCTCAGTAGAAAGCCCCTCATATTTTGCCTCATAATCGAAAAATTCACGCTTTGAGATAACCTCAGTAAGCGGTAATGTATAAATTTCACCGTCAAGCGAATATACTCCTTGAGCAAACTCTCTACCATCCAAAAACTCCTCAATAATAACCTTACTACTATGAGCGAATGCCTCGTCGAGAGCCGAAACCATATCCTCTGCTTTTTTCACCTTGCTTACACCAAAACTACTTCCTGAGTCGACAGGTTTTACAAATAGAGGAAGTTTTAGTTTTTCAGCAATATCGTCAATATCTTTTTGACAAAAAGTATCACCTACAAATTTATCTTTAGTGATATAGACATCTTTGGCAAGATTTATATTGCTATCTACTAAAGTATTTTTGCATACCTTTTTATTGAAAGTTATCATTGAAGATTCTACCCCACAAGTGGAATATGGCATTGGTAAAAGCTCAAAGTAAGATTGCAGAATCCCATTTTCACCAGGAGTGCCATGTATATTAATATAGGCATAAGCAAATTGATGTTTTTCTCCATTTAATGTGAACGAAAAGTTGTTTTTATCCACCTCTATAGGGGTTTGATTGCCCTCTACCTCCACAAACCAACCTTTTTGCGATATATTTACAAGATATGGCTCATAACGATTTTTATCCAATAGTGAGATTATATTTCTAGCTCCCATCTCTGATATTCCTGCCTCTGGGGAGTCTCCTCCGCAAACGACGGCTAATATTAGTTTATCCATCTATTTTTGTCTTAAATTTAACAAAGGGAGCTTCAAAATCCAGATTTTGGAGGTTCCCATAAGACAAAAATAGATAAAAATTTCTATTTTACAACAAAAAATATTATTTTTTTGATGATAGTTTTTGAAATCAGTTTCTATCTGTTACTGATATTTCCATAAATTATTAATTTAGAAATATTAGGCATCTTTTCTGCTTTTAAAAAGTGGAGTCTTAGTTTTTTGATTTCTTGCGGTTTAAAGGTTATAAATTCTCCCGAATTTTCTCTTTTACACCTACTTATAACCACCCATTTTACCCCTTCCAACCTCTCAATTTGATACTCTTTAAGCCTGCAATTTTCCGATTTTTCTTCAATATACACCGCCACGCAATTTTGCTCTTTTTCGAGCGAAATCGTCAGATACTTTCCTCTTCCACTGGTGGAATCAATAGCTATGTAGCCCTCTTTTTCGTAATTTTGCGCCCAAAGTAGAGTTGATGTGTAGAATATGATTAATATATATGTAATAAGATATTTCATAAGCTAAAACAGTCGTTTAAGAGAACTTCTAAAATCTCTCAAAATCCAAAATTTAAAACTCCTCAAAAGAATTGCGAATTTAAAAGCTATTTGTGTGCCAAAATAGTAACTTTTATGATTTTCAATAAAAAATATTGTATTAAATTGATTATTTTTACAAACATAAGTATTTATGCGTACCATTTTTTATTACTATATCGCTAACTTTGCAGCCATATATAAAGTTGCCTTACAATAAGGTTTAAGGGAACCTCTAAAAATCGAATAAAACCAATTATTAGAACTCCCTTTAAAAAACTTTCCTAAAAAAATATTAATTTTAATACATACACAAGTGGATATTTTTGAAAGAATTAAAAAAGATGCTGGTGGTCCTATCGGACAATACCTAGAGCTTAGTCACGGTTACTACTCATTCCCAAAACTTGAGGGTCCTATCGCTCCTCGCATGATGTTTCGTGGTAAAGAGGTTCTTACATGGAGTCTTAACAACTACCTAGGTCTTGCTGCTCACCCAGAGGTGATGAAAGCTGATGCTGAGGCTGCGGCAGAGTTTGGTATGGCATACCCAATGGGTGCTCGTATGATGAGTGGTCAAACTGTATGGCATGAAAAATTAGAGCGTGAGCTTGCTGCTTTTGTTGGCAAACCAGATGCTTTCCTTCTTAACTTCGGTTATCAAGGTATGGTATCTATTATCGACACTCTTGTTACTGCTAAAGATGTTATCGTTTACGACTCTGAGGCGCACGCTTGTATTATCGATGGTCTACTTATTCATAAAGCAAAAGGTGGTAAGCGTTATGTTTTCCCACACAACGATATTGAAAATTGCGAAAAACAACTTGCACGTGCCACAAAACTTGCTGCTGAGCGTGGTGGTGGTGTTCTTGTAATTACTGAGGGTGTTTTCGGCATGAAAGGTGATCTTGGTAAGCTAGACAAAATCGTTGCTCTTAAAGAGAAATATAGCTTCCGTCTACTTGTTGACGATGCTCACGGTTTTGGTACAATGGGAGAGAAAGGTTCGGGTACTCCTGAGCACTATAACGTAACAGATGGTGTTGATGTTCACTTCTCTACATTTGCTAAAAGTATGGCTGGTATCGGAGCATTCGTTGCTGCCGACAAAGCTATCGTAAACTTCTTACGCTACAATATGCGTTCGCAAACTTACGCAAAATCGCTTCCTATGCCTATGGTAAAAGGTGCTCTTAAACGTCTTGAACTTCTACAAACACATCCAGAATATAAAGCTAAACTTTGGGAGATTTGCACTGCTCTTCAAGAGGGTTTCCGTGCTCGTGGCTTAGAGATTGGTGTTACTGAGTCGCCAGTTACTCCAGTATATATGAAAGGTGCAGTTGAAGAGGCTACAAATATCGTTGTAGACCTTCGAGAAAACTACAATATCTTCTGTTCAGTTGTAACTTATCCAGTTATCCCTAAAGGCGAAATTATTCTTCGTATTATCCCTACAGCAGCTCACTCTATGGAGGATGTAAATTATACTCTAAAATGTTTTGAAGAGTGTAAAGCTAAAATGGAAAGCGGCGAATACAAAAAACCTATGCAAAACATGGCTGACCCTATGTAATTTTGGGTTAGTTTTCGATACAGTGGGTAATCCACAATTAAAAATTAGGCATATTCGCAAAACCCCTTTTGCGGATATGCCTCACTATTTTCTCTGAAAATTGTGCGCTCATCGTCTCGATGAGCCACTGAAAGCGTGTTTTTGTGGCTCATTCTCAAAATCTGTTGTTACCCCCTTTAAACAAGCAATTTTTCAATTCGGTAAAAGAAAAACGTTAAAGATTTAACACTTCTAAGACGATGTCTAAAATCTTTAATTTTTGAGTTAAGTGCTTTGGCTCTTGCGTTAGAGAATCCAGCGAATTTGCCTAAAAACAATAACCTACTGCTGTTATGTTACAGACGTAGCAGGGCTACGTCTCTACTGCTGAGTCGCCAACACCCCGATTTGTTTTCAACTCCCTTTTTTTAAACATAACACCGCACAGGTAGAGACGTAGCCCTGCTACGTCTGAAAACAACACCCCGAATTGTTTTAAACCTTTTTTTTAAAACATAACAATTTGTGTTACAGACGTAGCAGGGCTACGTCTCTACTGCTGAGCTATAAATTTTTATTAATGACAACAGATTTTGAGAATGAGCCGTTTTTGTTCACTTTTTTTAAAAAAGTGTTAAATATAGTTTTTTTATTACCTCCATTTTTGCACTTTTGTGCAAAATGGAGGTAATTTAGAGGTTTTTCAGACACGTAGCTATTTGTATATTAGCTTGATATTGGTTTTGCGAATGCCCCAAATTAAAAGCAATACCCTCATTCACAATGCTGTGAATGGGGGTATTGCTTTACTTGACCTTTATTGGCGTTATGAATTAACAAATTTCATAACTCTATCACGTGCTTGCTCATTAATTGGGATGTACTGTTTGCCAAATATGATAGAGTTGCGTTCGATAACCTTTACCTCTTCGAGATTTACTATAAATGAGCGATGCACCTTTATAAACCTTTCGTAAGGAAGCTTTTCGAGCATTGCAGCTAGTGAGCCATGCACTGTGACAATTTCGCCTGTACTTAGTACAATATCCATATATTCTCGTTTTGATTCGATATATAGAATATCATTGAAGTTTACCCTTACAGTACGATTTCCTGAACGTAGAAAGGTGTACTCTTTGTCGTTGCGCTCGGTCGCACTACGGTTAAAGTAGCGGTTGTGTACCTTCTCTACCGATTTTAAAAATGCGGCATAAGAGAGCGGTTTAAGCAGGTAGTCGGCAGCATCAAGAGCAAATCCTTCGAGTGCAAACTCTCTATAGGCGGTAACAAAAATCACCTTTACATCGAATGGTAGTGCCTCAACAAACTCCAATCCTGAAATTCGTGGCATATTTATATCTACAAACAGTAAATCTACACTACTTTCATGTAGATATTCAAGTGCTCTTGCAGCAGAGTTAAAACTACCTCTAAGTTCTAAAATAGGGGTATCTTCAACATATTGCTCTAACTGTTGTAGAGCAAGAGGTTCGTCGTCAATAACAATACAGCTAATCATATAGTTGGTATCTTTAATATTACAGAATATGTGTCGTTGTTTTCAGTTAAATTGAGTGTGTAGTTGGTTCCGTAGAGCAGTTCTAATCGTTTGCGACTATTGCTAATGCCAAGTCCATGCCTTACTCTATCAACGTTTTGAGAGTGGTTACTATTTATGGCTTTCATCTCTATCGAATAGTCGTAAAAATTAAACCGTATTTTAATAAATGAGTCTCGTTCGTAGTCCACTCCATATTTAAAAGCATTTTCTATAAAATTCAAAAAAAGGAAAGGTGGAATTTTTACAGATGGAACAAAATTATCGTAGGAGAACTCTATTAACACCTGTCGAGAAAATCTAAGACGCATAAGGTTAATATAGCTCTCGATAAAATCCAGCTCTCTTTGTAATAATACTTTATCTTTGCTTGAACTTTCGTACAGCAGGTAGTCCATAAGGCTTGAAAGCTCGATAATAGTCTGTTTTGCCCTATTAGGGTCAATATCTACAAGAGCATGAATATTATTGAGAGTGTTCATAAAAAAATGTGGACTCACTTGACTCTGTAGATTTGATAGTTGAGCCATTATTCTCTCTTTTTTTATCTCGCTCTGTTTTTGCTCAGACAACACCCATTTTACAGCAATACTTAGCCCCATATCTAAAGCTA
Organism: Rikenellaceae bacterium; assembly: GCA_044433365.1. Lineage (GTDB taxonomy): Bacteria > Bacteroidota > Bacteroidia > Bacteroidales > Rikenellaceae > CAMQVM01. The sequence continues at coordinate 16,724 of JAWXTR010000038.1, read as the reverse complement.
TAACAATTGCGGATAGGCTTAAAACCGTAATTGCAGGAGGAATAACAGAGATTGGAGGAATCAGCATCGGCGGAATATTTCTTCCACCCGAACTTCGTCCATCAATATTCATCCCGCTCATGCCACCACTCATGCCACCACTCATGCCGCCACCCATACCACCAGGAGGAGGTCCTCCCCCAGGCATTGGACGAGGAGGCACATCGCCTCTAGTTGGGGTGAATGGTTCTGTAGGATTATCGCTAAAAAGCGATATAATTTTGTTTACTCCATCAAAATAGAGCACAAATATGCTTAAAATAAGAAATAATATTATTAGTGAGACAACATACTTTGCATATTTTTTAGCAAAAAATAGGCGTGGCATTAATATAAACCTATTTATAAGAAATGCAACTCCTACAACAAAACACTCTACCCACATAATGTGAACAGCAGTCCAGTTTTCTCGAAAATCATCATTAAATAGCAGTGGGGATATAATCACAAGTGCCCACAACAATATTATTGCTGTATATTCGACTGCCAATATTTTTTGCTCTTTTATCATATTGCAAAGTTACTTTTTTTATTGTATTTTTGAGTTATTTTTTTAAGCTGAGTTTTAAATTCGAATATGAAGCCTTAAAACGGAAAAGTTTCGAAAGTCAGATTTTGAAGTTCCCTGAAAATAGGTAAAAAGCATTACATATATATAAGATGTAATGCTCTTTAAAACAGAGACAAACAATCATTTTTTTGCGATATATCGTTAGATATGAGGTTATCGCTTTTTTGAAAGTTTTTTGAAATTTTAAAAAGGAGAGTTCTAATTTCTCAAAAGCCAATTTTTAGAAGTTTCCCTTAAATATTAATTTTATTCATCAGTTGCATCATCATCAGTTGCATCATCATCGGTTGCATCATCATCTGTAAGTTCATCTACCACTTCGTCAATTACTTCTTCAACAACTTCCTCTACATAATCCTCATCGGTTTCACACGAAACAAAAGCAAAACAGGAAGCCAACATAATCATCAATAACTTTTTCATAACTCAATACAGTTTTTAAGGGAAGTTCTAATAATTGGTTTAATTCGATTTTTAGAAGTTCCCTAAATAAATAAATAAATAAATAAATAATAATATAAATATATGGGAGTTTTTAAAATTGATTTTTGGGGGTATGGTATGAAATAGATTAAAAACTCCCCATATAGAATAGATTAAACAATGCCAACCTCACGCACTAAGCTTAATCTAAATAATTGTTTACAACAGTGTTACGACTCTGAACATGAGTTTTAAGAGCTGAAACATTACTATCAAACTCTGAATCGTTAGTAATAAAAGTCCGACCACTCTCTTCGGCATAAGCATACGATTTAAGAAGATTGTAGTACTGCTCATAAAGAGCCTGCATATCACTTACAACAAACACCTCATCTACAAATTCCCTTAAATAATCTTTATACATCTGCTCATATTCAGCAATATCATAAAGATAACTTATCAAGGGCCATGAACTGCTAACTCTGTTCATCTCGTCCACCTCAATTGAGCTATTACCGCTCTGGAACGCTTCATTATTATCCCACGGAATCCATGTAATTAATCCATTTTCAGGATTTGTGTAGATATAGTAGTTGTGTGTCATATTTCCGTATGTATCCCAATTCTGAATCACTGTATTTGCAGCTAACCATCTTAAAAATATCTCCACATTAAAAATACTCTCAACTCCTGTTTGCCACGCCACGCTATTGGATGTTCTGTTTGAGCTGTGGAGTGCATCATAAAGAGCCTTTACATCGCTATAATCGGGCGAAGTGGTGTTGGTTTTTAAGTTAAATTCGTCGGTGTCGTATGTTCCCGATTTAAACGATGCTGCATCATCTTCAGGCTTATAAAGATTGCCAGTACTAAGGTTAAATTGCGATTTTATAACCGTATCATCTACCTCTTCGACAAGTGTATAAACTCCATAATATTCCGAGCCTGAACCAGAGTCGATATACACCTCATAAAAAGAGGTTTGCGCTGCGGGAACACCAAATTTGCGAAATAAATCGGCTCCAACCTTTTCACGCATTAGCGATTCATCTTCATAGTTATTGTTGAGATTTAGCTGTTTAAATCCGTAGAAACGTTGGTTTGTAAGGGCAGGATAACTGCTCTCATACTGGTCAAAATCAAGTTTTAGCGACAATTTTTTATTGCCCGACGAGTAGGTTTGACTCAAACTAGAGTTACCTTTAAACCGCACACCTACCTGATACCACTCAGTGTCGTTAAATTTGATAGTACATGGTGCCCAAACAGGTGTAAAGCCTAAATCGCTATCATTGCCACCAGCCATTCCGCCCATGCCGCTACTTGAACCTAGATTACTACTTAAATCAGACCACATCGAACTCCATGAAGAGGAGCTAATTGTAATATCAAGACGTAGCACCTCATTTTGAGCAAAGACCACATCATAATTTGGATCGGCTGCATTACTATGAGTTAGTTCACTCCAATCGGGGTAAGTGTCGGTATCGGTAAGAGTCTCATCGTAGGGGTCGTCGTCGTTGCTGTAGTTGTCGTCGTAGATTTTTTGTGCTATGTAATCCTCATTTCTACAGCTATTTACCGTAGCAACGATGATTAAAAGAAGTGTAAATATATTTATTTTTGACATAATATTCATAAATTAGAAGTCACCTAAAATTTGTGTTTATAACCGACGCTAAAAATATTAGCATTTTTATACTCTAAATTAAAGAAATCAAATCTATAATCAAATGAAAGAGATGAATCTTTGCCAGTTTTTAAGTCAAAACCAGTAGAATAGCGCATTTTATACAACATATTTATTCCTAGCTGTTGAAATGCTTCGGCAGATACAAAAGGGGTAATTTTACATTTTCGAATATCGTAATCTACCTTTGCCTTATAGCGCAGAAACTCTTTACTTGATATATCTTCATCGGTAAAATTATTATACCTAACCCTAAAAGATGGAGTAAAACGTCCATATTTCTCTTTAAAAGTGGCATCAAAAGCGTAGCGATGATACACATCCGATTCATAATTATTCGAATTAAACCCTCCAAATAAACTAAGTGAATTGGAATAGAATGAAGAGCTACTCTCTACCCTATCTACCACCAATCGATAAGTGGCACCCCAATAGATGCAACCAAATGTTTTGTAGGTTAAACCGCCATTTAGATGAAATTTGTCGTAACCATCATTAAAACGTAGCTCGGGTTCGACGTTTAATTTTAAATTTTTAATTAGTTTAAATTGCAAATCTGCCCCAAATTGGTATCTGTATTGCACCTCTACATCATCTTTTGTGCCATCGGCAAATGCTCTGAAGTAGGAAGCAAGAAACAGAAGTGGGATTAAAATTAGTTTTTTTAAGTTCATATTTTGCTGCTGTTTAGTTCTAAGGAAGTTCTAATAATTAGTTTTATTCGATTTTTAATTTTGAGGTTTTAGATTTGGATTTTAATTCAAAGATGAAGCCTCAAAATGAAAAAGCGTTAAAATTCAATTTTTAGAAGTTCTCTTTAAATGGTATGGTTGTTTTGGTCGGTGGTAAAGTAGATTATGATTATAGCAATATCTTTAAGATAATCAATCTTTTGTATCTCAAAATGTTTAACATCAAAACCTGTTCGTTTTCTGATATCTTGCATCAACTCATCATATTTAGTGGTATGAATATTTGAAATATTGTCGTATACTATCTTCATGCTTCCCTCATGCGTTCGGCTAAGATATTTTTCGAGTAGCCAAAGTCCTGTGAGAATTGCGAAATTTGTAAAAAGTAGCTCCGCATAGCTAACCTTTTTATTTGCAAGTGCATTCATTACCGAAATTCCGATAACCACAAATAGATAGGTCATCTGCTTAAATGGAATTGCATCGGTGCGATAACGTATAATTCCAAAAATAGCAAAAAGACCAAGTGCAAATCCCAGCTCTAATTTTACATTATTCAGCAAAAAACAGAGTAGGAATACTGTACTTCCAACCGCTATAAAGCTAAAGGTGTAGTTTCTTCGTGTGCTATGTCTTAGATAGGGGAAACGGACAATTAGAAGCATTATAGTAGAGTTTAGGATAAATCTAAAAATCAGCTCTGCTAAATCCTCAAAATTGATTAGTTTAATATCTAAAAAACTAAGTTTTTCAATCAATTCAATCATATAGTTATAGTTTAAGTAGGGTAAAATAATTATTGGTGTATTTTTAATAGTGCTATTGGAGATGAGATTTTTTGCTATTGAATCGAAAATATAGTGGTTCTATATTGAGATTTAATAGTGAAAAATATCGCTCCAAGAGTGCTATTAAGAATATGGCAATAATTGTTTTACACTACTTATGTTTGATAAAGAAAATTATGGAAAGTTCTAAATTCTGGATTTTGAGAGATTTTAGAAGTTCTCTTATTATAATCTCTTACGAAGTAGTTGCAGGTAGTTGACCTGTTTTTTTTCTTATTGTTCGATGTTTTGCTTTAAAATTGTTCTGTTTCAACTCTTTTTCTATAAGGCTTCGCCCAATACAATACTTGCTAAAACCAGATGGTTTTAATCTTCTACGATTTAGAGCCTCGACTATTCTGCTATAGTTGTACCCGTCTCTCTTGACCTCTACAATTACCAAAAAGTCTAACCATGCCTCATTACCATCGCTAATAAATCGAAGCTCGCTATCAATAGTACACCTTTCATTCATTCTCTTACTTACTAACATTAAACGCTTAAATTCATTCTCCAGCACCTTTGTAAGATTACAACATAGATAAGGTGTATTCTCTTCAATAAAAGATTTGTCTAAATCATTAAAATCACAATTTTGAAAATCAGATTTTTGTCTAGTTTTGACAGTTCGTCCTTTATTACTTTTAAATTTTATCTCCAAAAAACTGCTATTAGAGGATACGTAGTTGCGACGACGTATTTTATAACGATTTTTCTTACCACGATGGTGATTACCATACATCTCGTTATTGGAAGTGTCGTAATAGATTGTCGAATAGTCCATATTTCGCTCACCCTCTACCTCTAATATGTAATAATCAGCAGCCACCTCTTCCAATAATTCTGAAAGCATTTCACTATGAAACCAATACTTCATATCAGTACGGTTCATTAGCTTTACCTCATCCATTTGAGATAGATAAATAGGTTCAAATTGTTGAATTGTGCTGTCGATATTCATATAATTGCAGTTTTTTTATATTTGAATTTTAAATTCTCTCAATAGTCATATATTATTGATGCGAATAAAGGTTTGAAATTTTCGAGCTATTTTGAGCTTTTTTTTGCAATCCGTATTGTAAAAAAATAACTTTTGTTAATGCTTTTTTAGAAAAAGCACGCCCAAAGGGCTGGTAAAAATCGTTCGTTCTCACTCACGGCTTCGCTCCGCTCGCAAAAAGCGGAAGAAGGTTTTTTCAAACCTTTTTTGGCATTAATGGTTCGCTGTTCTACAATGCAAAGATTATATTTTGAAACGGTATAAAAATATCAATTCTATAAAAATGGTAATTTGTTCTATAAAATATAAATTTTAGAAAAGTTCTAAATTATGAATTTTGAGAGATTTTAGAAATTGCTTTTAATTCTTGCAAACATTACGTTAAAAAAATAAAATTAGAGATTTTGGTAGGGTATTAAGCACTTTGTGCGGTTATATAGAAAATAGTGCTAGTTTTTGTGATTACTTTAAAAAGGCAAAAGCCCATAAAGCCATATTTTAAAAGTTTTCAAAAGCTACCCATAATTAAATAAGATAAAATTATGATAGAAATTAAAAATTCGAATGTAAATTATGATGGTGAGAATCTTAATGAGATTGTGAAAAATCAAATCACCTCAATATCAGAAAAGAGAGTAATAGGAATGCTTACTAACGAGCAAAAAGCAGAATATTTGATGTTGTTAAAGGCTCGTAAATCTAAAGATAAATTGCTAGATCCCACTGTAAGATCAGAAAAAGGCAATTCGTGCAATATCAATGTTATAGTAAAAAATAGAACTGTATATAGTTAGGTAGATAATTCTATAGGGCACTTCTAAAACAGTTAAAGGGAACTTTTAAAAAATTAAGTATGCGAAATCGAATAATAGCCTGTTCTCTCTTTTTGGGGGTTATTTTGCTCGGTGGTAAGGCTTATGGTCAACAGAGAGAGGCAGAATCGGAAAGGATTGCAAAAACAACTATGGCTTCACGTGCTGTTGTGGTAAAATATCCAAAAATAGTAACTGTACGTAGATTAGCTGCATCTCCTGCAACAATCAGATATGATGATATTGTACTCTACTTTTCAGGGGGTAAATATTATAGATGCGTTGATTCAAAATTTATTTTAACGCTACCACCTGTTGGGGTAAGAGTTGCCACGATACCTTCAACAAGATTAACGTTCGAATATAGAAATAGGACTTACTACAGCTATAATGGCATATTGTACACTAAATTAGATAGTGGGGAGTATGAGGTTGCACCAGCTCAGTTAGGAATGATTGTTCCAGAGCTTCCTGAGGCAAATGTGAGTGAAGTTAGCCTCAATGGAACTGTATATTTTGAGCATAGTGGGACTTTATTCAAGCAGATTTCTATGGTAGATAGTATTCAATATGAGGTTGTTGGGTAGTTATAAATAAATGAGAAATTGGTATAAAATACTAATAATGGCTTGAAAATTTTCTTCTGCTTTTTGTAAGTGTAGCAAAGTTGCAAGCGGTCAATCTCAGCAATTTTTCAGCCCAAAGTTCTTTCTTTTTTTAAAAAATCGAATTAAACCAATTATTAAGTAGGGTAAAATAATTATTGGTGTATTTTTAAAAGTGCTATTGGAGATGAGATTTTTTGCTATTGAATCGAAAATATAGTGGTTCTATATTGAGATTTAATAGTGAAAAATATCGCTCCAAGAGTGCTATTAAGAATATGGCAATAATTGTTTTACACTACTTAGAACTCCCTTGAAGAAAAATAGCTAAATTATTCAAACTTTAATTTGAATAATTTAACGAAAAAATATTTGCTGATATGTATAAAATTATATAACTTTGTGAAAAGTTATATAGAATTAATTACTGGTGAGAAAAGAGGAATTTAAGATACTGTTTGACGAAAATTTTGATACGCTTCGCAACTACATATATTATCGTTATCCAGATAGTGAGATAGCAACCGATATAGCACAAGAGGTGTTTATAAAGGTGTGGGAGAGAGCAGACGATAAACCACCAAAGGAGGTCGTCCCATTACTCTACAAAATTGCACGAGATATGGTGGTATCACTCTATCGTCACGAAAATGTAAAAGAGAGATTTAAGACAATTTCACCACCTACTAATTACCAACCCTCTCCAGAGGAACAGTTACAATATCGAGAATTTGTTGAGCGATACGAATCTGCACTCAACCAGATGCCCAAAGGGCAAAGAGAGGTGTTTTTAATGAGTCGAAACGATGAACTAAAATATAGCGAAATAGCTCAGCGATTAAATATAAGTGTTAAGGCAATAGAAAAAAGGATGCAAGGCGCACTCCAATTTTTAAGAGACAAATTAGAAAGAAAATGATAACAAAAGAGTCATATAATAGTTTTAAGGATAGAGATTTTTTAGACTCTCTACCAAAAATTTCTACCTCTTACGATAGGTCGAAAGCTCAAGTGTGGGCAGTGCTTGAAGAGAAGATAGATTTTGATAAGCAGCCGACAAATTCTAAAGGTTTTAAGTTACCACTAAAACGTATAGCTTCTATTGCAGCAATTTTTGCAGTTATAGCATCGGTTGCAGCAGCGGTAATATTTACAAATATCACAGAAAATGATGAAAAATATGAAGAGGTAAGTGTGGTTGAAAATGTTAAAAATAGAAGAATGGAGATTAAAAATGGTCTCTTTATCTTTACAGCTTCGCCACTTGACTATACATTTTCTGAGATTTCAAAAGAGTATAAGGTTACTATCAACTATAAGTTGGTGAAAAAACTTAATAAGATAGAGGGTTCTGAGGATAGACTTTACACAGGAAGGTTCAAACGGTCGTTAGAGGTTGAGCAAGTGTTGAATGTGGTTTGTCGCTCAATGAAGCTAAATTACAAAAAAATAGATGACAAAAAATATATCATTGAGCCATAACTAACCGTAATTAGCCATTATCAAAATTTGAAAAAGATTCTAACTCTACTCATACTACTACTGTTGTTGCCAATATTCACCTTTAGACTCTATGCACAGAGTCTAAAGGTGAATTATTATTCTCAGTCGTTAGATAAGATTCTTTTTGATATTTCAGAATTTTATGATTTTCATCTATCTTTCGACAATGAGGAGTTGTCACGTCATAGTGCCACTATCTCAGGAGAATATAGCTCTCCAGCCTCTTTTTTAGATGTGATTTTATCAGAACTGCCATTCGGTTGGGAGCTTGTAGATGATGTTTTTGTTGTCTACCCTAAAGAGTTATTGCCTCCGCTTCCTCTTGTTGGTCAAGTAGTAGATAAAATAAGTGGCGAACCTCTGCCTAACGCTTATGTAGAAGTTGGCGAATTTGCTACCTATAGCGACGATAATGGGAATTTTAGTATTGGACATCCCTTAAACGATGAATTTACCTTAAAAGCATCATATTTAGGTTATTACAAAATAGACACGCTAATTCAAGCAGGCGAAAGAGTAAAGATAAATCTAACACCAGATATAATAGAGATAGATGAGGTCGAAATACAATATTACCCCGTAGAGCGTACCACTCAAGTTGGGATGAAAGCTGGACTTATCACCGTTACACAGCAAATCGCTAGTTATATGCCAGGAAATGGTGATGATGCAATTTTTAATCTATTACGTGTTCAGCCAGGCGTATTAGCCTCTGGAGAGCAGTCTAGTGAGCTTATTTTATGGGGTAGTCCTGATGGAACATCTCGTACATATTTCGATGGTATTGCACTTTGGGGATTGTCAAACTTTAGCGACAATATTAGCACCATTAATCCATATATGGTGAGTCGTATCGACCTATATCGTGGAGGATATGATGCTCTTCAACCAGATGCTGCTGGAGGAGTTGCAAATATTAGAGGTAAGCTGGGAGGGGTTTCGCAGCCTACAGTTGGTCTTTTTCTTAATAACGAAACTTTGAATGGTATGGTGGAGCTACCTATAGGTAAGAAATCTACCCTATTGGCGGCATATCGACAAAATTATATAGATATGCTAGGTTCAAATGATATAAAATATTATGGTCAAATTAAGAATTTAGAAGATACTATTAGCACAACTCCGGATTATAAATTTCGTGATTACAACATAAAATATAGCTTTAGAGGAGATAATGGCGATCTTTTCTATTTAAGTTCTATTTACGCAACCGACCGCCTATCTTATGATTTAACCTACGATAGTTTATTTGAAAAATCTGACAATACCTCAGTTATTCGCACAATTAAGCAGGATGCCAATGAACGTAATAAGCAGGTGGGGCTAAGTGGATATTATGGTAAACGATGGATTAATGGTTTGTCAACCTCTTTGTCTGCATCTTACTCTGAATTGCAACATGGATTTAATAGAAATCGTACTGTTTCGAGCGATACTCTTTATCTGGATGAAGGTAGTAGTAGCGATGAGTATGCGCAAAATAACATCGCTGAAATGTCGGTAAAAGCTCAAGGTCAAGCCTCAATTGCTCAGCGTCATAATCTCTCATTTGGAGCTGAAGCAGTGGCAAACTCTTCGTTTATTAGAGAAGATTCACTATCAACAAATTTTATTTGGATTGAGGAACAGGCAGTGCGATATACAATTTTTGCAGAGGATAGATTTGAAATCTCCTCTCCTCTTTCAGTTTCAGCAGGATTAAGATCGACCTACTTTTCGGGTAATAACAGACAATATTTAGACCCTCGCCTATCGTTGCACTACAACCCTATTGAAAATTTAAAATTCAATGCAGCATGGGGTATATATCACCAATTTACAGTCGAAACTTCGCTTTCAAATGATGGTGAAAACTATATTTACTGTTGGAATATAGCAGGGCAAAATGGAGCAGAGGTGGTTGAGGCACAACATTTTGTGTTAGGTGCGGCTTATACACCTAAAGAGTATATTTTCACTGTAGATGGTTACTATAAAAAATTTGATGGACTTACTCGCTATATTTCTTGGAAAAATGGAAGTACAATATATTATGGTCAGAGCAAAGCTATGGGTGTAGATTTTTATGGAAAACGAGATTTTAACAATGGTAGCTCGTTTTGGCTCTCATACTCTCTAGCAAGCAGCCTTGAACGTTTTGACAACTATGCTAACTACATTTATCGTCGCTCACCACAAGATATACGCCATGAATTTAAAGCGGCAGGGATAGTTCGTTTAGGCAAATTTCATCTTTCTGCAACATATATTTTTGGTTCAGGATTTCCACTATATACAGATGTTGCCAAAAATATATACACCGAACCCGACTACAATCGTTTGGATATAAGTGGTACATATTCGTTTCAAACAAAATTTTTTAAAAGCGATATAGGTCTCTCGATTTTAAATGTAACAGATGCCCAAAATATAAAATATAACAATTTTAGTCGTATTCCTTACGACCAACAAACAGGTATTAATGTTGAAAGTGGAAGCACCCCTTTTACCCCTTTAGTTTATGTAAAATTGGCATTTTAAAGGGTCATTCACAAAACTACTATTAATTAATTTACAAATAGTTACACACCTAAAAAAGCTCTAAATCACCTTTAATTTTAAAGCTTTTTCGATGCAGTGGAGATAGTCCATACTCCTCGATAGCCTTACGGTGAGCAGCAGTGCCATACGACTTATTTTTTGCCCAGCCATACTCTGGATAATCTTTGTCAAGAGCAGTGATATAGTCGTCACGAAAGGTCTTTGCAAGCACCGAAGCGGCTGCAATAGAGGCAAATTTACCATCGCCTTTAACTATACACTCATACGGAATAGTTGTATTAGATCTAAAGCGATTACCATCGATTAATAATTTTTCTGGAGTGACTTTTAACGACTCAATGGCTCTATTCATCCCCAAAAATGCTGCATTCAGCACATTTATTTCATCTATCTCTTCAGCTGTAACCTCTGCAACGCTCCACGCAATTGCCTTTTCGATTATTATATCACGAAGAATATAGCGATTTTTCTCGCTCATCTTTTTTGAATCATTCAAAAGAGGGTGGTAGAAATCGGGTGGTAAAATCACCGCAGCGGCAAATAGCGAACCTGCTAGACAGCCTCTTCCTGCTTCGTCTACGCCTGCCTCAATTAAATCTTTATTTTGAAATTGTAATAACATACTTATTTAATTCGTAATTCGTAATTCGTAATTCGTAATTACGCATTACGCATTACGAATTACGAATTAAATTAAAACGCTTCAGTCATATTCATATAAAACTGAACGCCCTTAACACCAGGTACTTTACCTATGTCGACCCTGAAATTTTTGCGAGGTTGGATTTGTATTCTGATACCAGCACCGTAGTTCATCTTCCATCTATCCCACTCTTTTGGGGTGTCGCCAAGGGTGCCTGTACCAATCCATGCTACATAGCCAAATTTTGAGAGCAAACGCCCCTGTGCTAAATCTTCCTCAGTGCCAAACATTTGGCGATATTCAGCAATGCCATACGCCATGCTTTTATCACGATATTGCCCTAAATAATAGCCACGCAGGTCGAAAGGTGAGCCAAAAGTTGGAAGTTCGCTAAAGGGCACATCGTTAAACCCTATTTGCGCCCGTGTAGTCCAACCAATTAGTGCACGTTTAAAGAGCGGTTGAAATTGACGATACTCTAAATCCAAAATTTGGTAGTTGTAGTCACCTCCTATGTAGTGACCAAACATTTTAGAGGTTGCGCTAAGGTATACACCGCTATTTGGAGTGGCAACATCATCACGAGTATCATACTGAATAATTCCCCCAACACCTATATTTTTGTATTTTGAAGAGAATTTATTAAAGTAGTCGTCTTGCGCCATTACACTGTTTATATCGCTATTTTTAGAGTAGTTTAGCTCGAAAAGAACACCTAAATAGAGCGATTTTTTCACCTCCCACACAAAGCGAGGATAGAACTGTATATACTCTCGATTATAGAGAGTCGTTGTATCGCTACGGTAGTTTGATTCTATCGATTCAAACCCTTTTCCGTAGTAGTGAGCTGGCTCATTACGATAGCCGTATGAGGAGTATATCCTAAATTTGTTTTCATTAATAAAAAGCGTTCCTGCACCAGCAATAACTAGAGTGTTGTTGAGCGAAATATTAAATCCTATAGGTAGAAATGAGCGATATGAAACTGTATCTTCGCTGTTTATTTTAAAGCTGGCGAGCATTGCCCCACCTACTCCAAACGATGCCTCTGGAGTGTAACTCGGACCCCCTAAAACAGAAATCCACACCTTTTTGCCTGCACGTATCGAATCACGTCGCATTTGTCGCTCATAGCGTTTATCATACTGTTGCTCTTGCTGCTGTTGTAAATCATTATTATCAACAACTTGCGCAAATGTGTATGAGCAAACAAATATTGAGATTAATGCTATTAATAAATATCTATTCATCTGTTATTATAAATCTTCCTTTGGGGAGTTCTAAATTCTGGATTTAGAAGTCGCCCTCAATCATTACAACCTCAATTCCTGCTCTATGGAGCAATTGCAACCCTTCATCACTATGGTAGGCATCGGCAAAGACAACTCTTACAATACCTGCTTGAATAATCAACTTTGCACACTCTATACATGGTGAAGCTGTAACGTAGAGAGTACTTCCTAAGCTACTATTATTAGATTTTGCAACTTTTGTAATAGCATTTGCCTCGGCATGGAGCACATAAGGTTTAGTTCGTCCATCGTCAGTCTCACAAACATTCTCAAAACCTTGCGGAGTACCATTATATCCATCCGATATAATCATCTTATCTTTAACAATAAGTGCACCAACTTGACGACGAACACAATACGAGTTTGTAGCCCATATTCGAGCCATTTTAAGGTATCTTATATCTAAATTTCTCTGTTTTTCCTCTTTATATAACTCTAAATATTTCTCTTCCATTAATACAAGAAATTATTGTGTGGATAATGTTTGATATGAAGTGTGCGCACCATTTTATATAGTTCTGCTCTAAATTCATCAATATTGATTCTATCTTTTGCAGAGATAAATAGCGACATATCGCCAGTTTTTGCCATCCAACTATCTTTTACCTCATCTAGGGTGTAGTTTTCAGGTTGTAAAGGTGTGAGGTCAAACTCATCTTTCTCAACATAGTTGTAGGCATCAATCTTATTGAAAACCATAATCATAGGCTTGTCTCCAGCACCAATTTCGGCAAGGGTGTTGTTTACAACCGTAATTTGATCTTCAAAATTTGGGTGCGAAATATCTACCACGTGCAGAAGTAGCTCAGCCTCTCTTACCTCGTCAAGCGTAGATTTAAACGACTCTACAAGTTGGTGAGGTAGTTTACGTATAAATCCTACTGTATCGGTTAGAAGTACTGGTATATTCTCTAAAACCACCTTTCTAACAGTTGTATCGAGAGTTGCAAATAGCTTGTTTTCAGCAAAAACCTCACTTTTTGAAACTACATTCATAAGCGTAGATTTTCCAACATTTGTATAACCTACAAGCGCAATTCGCACCATCGAACCACGATTGCTACGCTGAGTAGCCATTTGACGGTCGATTTTCTTTAACTCCTCACGAAGTCTCGACATCTTATCACGAATAATACGACGGTCGGTCTCTATTTCAGTCTCACCAGGACCACGCATACCGATACCCCCTTTTTGACGCTCTAAGTGAGTCCACATTCGAGTAAGTCGAGGTAGTAGATATTGATATTGAGCCAACTCTACTTGAGTCTTAGCATAAGCTGTTGTGGCACGAGCTGCAAAAATATCGAGAATTAAGTTTGTACGATCTAAAACTTTAGCCTCAAGCTCCTGCTCAATATTACGTAGCTGAGATGGAGATAGTTCGTCGTCAAAAATAACACACTTAATCTCTCGCTCCTCCATATACTCCTTAATTTCGGCAAGCTTACCCTCTCCAACATAAGTGCGATTGTGAGGGCGAGGTAGGCGTTGAGTAAAACGACAAACAGTTGTAGCTCCAGCTGTCTCAGCTAAAAACTCCAACTCGTCTAAAAATTCATCATTGCTTTTTAACGATTTTGTATCAGTTACAACCGATACAAGAATCACCTGTTCAATATTATTTTCTATTAATTTACCTTTTTCCATATATAGTTTTAAATCCTTTAATTTGCAGAATAGTTTCTACAAAAAAGATATTTAATATTTTTTTGTTTTAGAGGAGTTCTAAATTTTGGATTTTGAGAAATTTTAGAAGTTCCTTTAGTATATAATAACGTTTAAATTTAAAATAATTGTATAATTTCTAAAAATATAAACAAGGGTGCTCAAATCCAGAAATTTGAGACACCCTATATTTTGTGTAGTTACAAAACTACCTATTTAACTTTCGATTATAGTTTGAAAGTAATTGGAATTGTTACGTTTACACGTACTGGTTTACCACGTTGCTCACCTGGAGTCCATTTTGGAGCTTTTTGAATAACACGGATACACTCTTCAGAAAGAGATTTATCAGGGCTACTAATAACTTTGATGTTTGAAACCGAACCATCACGCTCAACAACGAACATTAGAGTTACACGACCAGAGATGTTGTTCTCTTCAGCAATTGAAGGATAAGTAACTTTACTTTGAACCCATTTACGGAAAGCATCAGTTGTACCACCTTGGAAACCTGGCATTTTTTCAGCCTGGAACACTGGTACATCCTCGTCAACTACCTCTTCTACCTCTTCAGCGATATCCATAATCTCAATTTGAGTATCCTCTGTAAAGTCTTGAGAGAATAGGTCTACAGACTCTTCAAGTTTAACATCATCACGAATGATATCAATCATATCGGTGATTTGTGGTGTAGCAACCTTAGGAGGTGTAACCTTTGGTGGCTCTTGACGAGTAATTTCAACTACGTCGTTCTCAACAATAACCTCTTCTGTGGCCATCTCTTCGTAAACTAACTCTGCCTTGCTCCAGCTAAATAAGCCAATCATAAGCAAAATTGAAAGCGCAAGACCTATTAAAGAAAAGATTCCTTTCTTGTTTTGAAGATCTGCTTTGGGCGTTTTTTTTACTTCCATTATAAATTATTTTTTAACGTTTATATTTCAAATTTTATGTTTCAACTTTTGCCATTACTTTGCGCTGCAAGGGCATTGGGTGGTGCTAAATATTTCTACAAAAATGGTAAAAATATTTTAAAGAAAAAAGCGTTAATTAAAATTTAATACAAAAATATTATTTTAAGGGCAATTTTTGCGATATTTTTAACATTTTCGATAGTTTTTTGTGAAAATAACCGAACTTTTTTTGTCGTTATCTTCATTATCTGATAGCAAAATTAATAACTTTTTTATTAAAAAAAAGGGTTTTTGGAATAATTTTTTTTATAAAAGGTATTTTTTGTGTAAGTTTGTAGTGAAATAGACTCTAAAAACAACCTGTTTTTGAGTAAAAACAGTGTTTAAAAACATCTATATCATATTGCTATAAAGCTAGGCAAATATAGTATAAAACAGTTTGTTAAGATAATTTTTTAAATAAATTTTAGATGATTTAAACTCTCACTATTTTACGATAAAAAATAAAATTTAACAGAGAGTTATAAAAAATTTGTTGTAATATTTATTTCGTTAGTTTATTCCTTAATTTTGACGATGAATAGTAAAAAATGGTTATTTGGTAAGACTCTCTCGGAGCTACAGGAGATAGTGAAAGAGTATGGTGAGCCAAAATTTCGTGCAAAGCAAATTGCACAGTGGTTGTATGAAAAAAATTGCAGCTCTTTAGAAGATATGAGCACTCTTTCCAAAGGTTTTCGTGAAAAACTATCACAAGAGTATATTGTTGGCACGGAGCTTTACGAAGATAAAGTGGTCTCGAGGGATGGAACCACAAAATATATCTTTATCACCGCCAAAGAGCAGCAAATCGAAAGCGTCATGATTCCCGATGGTGATAGAGCTACTCTTTGTGTCTCTTCGCAAGCTGGATGTAAGATGAATTGTAAATTTTGTATGACTGGTAGAGGTGGATATAAACACCAACTGACAACGGGCGAAATTTTAAACCAAATTCGTGAGGTAAATCGTGAAACTCCACTTACAAACCTTGTCTATATGGGAATGGGCGAACCGCTCGATAATGTAGATTGTGTTATGAAGAGTTTTGAGATTCTAACCTCTTCTTGGGGCTATGGTATGAGTCCTACACGTATAACTCTCTCTACTATCGGCATTATTCCTGCACTTCGACGATTTATTGAGGAGTGTTCGGTGCATTTGGCAGTAAGTTTGCACAACCCATTTGCTTCGGAGCGTTTGGAGCTTATGCCTGTCGAAAAAGCGTATAGAATTGAGGATGTTGTGGCACTTATCAAACATTACGATTTTTCACACCAACGCAGAGTGAGTTTCGAATATATTATGTTTAAGGGTGTAAACGATGGTGAGCGTCATTTAAAGGGATTAGTTGCCCTTTTAAAAGGATTGAAGTGTAGAATTAATCTTATACGTTTTCATAAAATACCCGATTCGCCGCTTGCCTCATCGCCTTACGATAGGATTGTGGAGTTTAGAGATAAACTCA
>JAWXTR010000037.1:0-25326 GCA_044433365.1 Rikenellaceae bacterium | reverse complement strand
TGAGATTTTTTGCTATTGAATCGAAAATATAGTGGTTCTATATTGAGATTTAATAGTGAAAAATATCGCTCCAAGAGTGCTATTAAGAATATGGCAATAATTGTTTTACACTACTTAAAGCCTTAAAACAAAAAATCTCTCAAAATCCAGAATTTAGAACTCCCCTTAAAAATTTCAAACCTTTATTGGCATGAAAAGATAAAATAGATATAAAATTTAAGAACTCCTCTTATAACTCAATTTTTTATGAAGAATGTATTAAAATCACTTTCTGTAGCTGCTCTATTAGCAGTAGCAGCATGTAGTTCTCAAACAGATAGTTTTGTAGAGAACAACTTTAAATTTATTGAAAATCAGCTTCCTGTGGCATTTTCTTCGATAGATAGCGTTCAAACTGCGTTAAAATCGTCGGGGAGATTAAAATCGGGAGTTTTTGCTCAGTCGGTGGTGCGAACAATCAACAAAAATGGTTCGCTTCATCTTGTAGGGGCTAACGATTGGACTTGTGGTTTTTTCCCGGGGCTACTGTGGTACACCTATGAATATAGTGGAGACCCTATTTGGAAAGAGAAAGCTATCAAATATACTGCAACTATCGAAATGGCTAAAACTCGTACCAACACCCACGACTTAGGATTTATGCTCTACTGTAGTTTTGGTAATGGCTACCGCCTAACGGGCGATTCAAAATATAAAGAGGTGCTTATCGAGGGTGCAAACTCCCTAATTACTCGTTTTGATGAAAAAATAGGGTTAATTCGCTCGTGGGATTTTAATGCCGATAAGTGGAACTATCCTGTTATTATCGACAATATGATGAACCTTGAGATGCTTTGCGAGGTTACAAAACTAACTGGCGATCAAAAATATATGGAAATTGCCAAAAAACATGCCGATAAAACTATTCAAAACCACTTTAGACCCGACTATAGCTCTTACCATGTTGTCGACTACGATTCTGTAGGTGTAGCGACAAAACATATCACACACCAAGGTTATAGCAACTCTTCGGCATGGGCTAGAGGTCAAGGTTGGGGGCTTTATGGCTACACAATGATGTATCGAGAAACAGGAGATGAAAAATATCTTGTACAGGCAAACCATATCGCCAATTTTATCCTAACACATCCAAATCTACCTGCTGATAAGGTGCCTTACTGGGATTTCAACGCTCCAAATATACCAAATGAACCTCGTGATGTTTCGGCTGCTACACTGATAGCATCTGCACTTTATGAGTTAAGTGGCTATAATATCGAAAAATGCGAAGAGTATAGAGTTGTAGCTGATACAATCTTAGAGAGCGTATCGAAAAACTATCTAGCTAAAAAAGATGGAGATTATGGCTTTGTTACAACTCAAAGTGTTGGTAGTTTCCCAAGTGATACAGAGGTCTCTGTACCGCTATCGTATGCTGATTATTATTTTGCTGAGGCTTTGATTCGTCGGGAAAGGGGTTTTAAATTTTAAATTATAAATTGTAAGTTATAAATTATGGTGTTTCGATTTTTATGGGAGTTCTAATAATTGGTTTTATTCGATTTTTTATTTTGAGGTTTTAGATTTGGATTTTGCAAAATGTGGGCGTAGCGGTGCCTACGGTGCATTTTGTAAAATTCAAAGATGAAGTCTCAAAATAAAAAAGCGTTAAAATTCAATTTTTAGAAGTTCCCTTTAGAACTCTCCTTATGGAGAAGCTCTGTTCGATTAGAGATGTTGGACCCAACATCTCTACAGAGTGTTACCTAATTTTATAATTCATAATTTGTAATTTGTAAATTATAATTTTTATTATATCTTTGTCGCTAAATATATAATTTTTTTCAAATGGAAAGAGTAGTTAGCGGAATCCGTTCAACTGGAAACCTACACTTAGGAAACTATTTCGGAGCACTCCGAAACTTCATAAAGATGCAGCACGAAAATAACTGCTACTTCTTTATTGCCGATTATCACTCACTTACAACACATCCTGATCATACTCAACTACACGGTAACGTTAAAAACGTATTATCGGAGTATCTTGGAGCAGGTCTTGATCCAGAGGTCGCTTCAATATATGTTCAAAGCGATGTACCAGAGGTTGTAGAGCTTTATCTTCTTCTAAATATGCACGCTTATATTGGTGAATTAGAGCGTACAGCATCTTTTAAAGAGAAAATCCGTAAACATTCAGATAATGTAAATGCAGGGCTTCTTACCTACCCAGTTTTGATGGCTGCCGATATTCTGCTTCATCGTGCAACGCAAGTTCCTGTAGGTAAAGACCAAATTCAACATCTTGAGATGACTCGCAAATATGCACGTCGTTTTAATACAATCTACGGTACCGAGTATCTTCCAGAGCCTCAGCCTTACAACTTCGGCACTGAGCCGTTGAAAGTTCCGGGTCTTGATGGTTCGGGTAAAATGGGTAAAAGCGAGGGTAATGGTATCTACTTAATTGATACAGATGCTCAAATTCGTAAAAAAGTGATGAAAGCTGTTACCGACCAAGGTCCAAAAGAGCCAAACTCACCAATGTGCGACGAGGTAAAAAATATTTTTACACTTTTAGAGATTGTTTCAACTTCTGATACGGTCGACTATTTCACAGAAAAATATAATAGTTGCGAAATTCGTTACGGCGACCTTAAAAAGCAACTTGCTGAGGATATTATCCTACACGTAGCTCCAATTCGTGAAAGAATCTTAGATATTAAAGATAATGATGAATATTTAAGCAAAGTTGTGCGACTAGGTGCAGAAAAAGCTCGTGAAAGCGCAAGAGAGACGGTAAGTGAGGTGAGAAAATTGATGGGAATCCGTACAATATAATCATTTTTTTCGCTCTTTTTGTGCGTATTAGCTAAAAAAATTTGATAAATAAAATTTTTATCATACCTTTGCACGATGAAATAACGTTATAATCATAACTTTTAACCATTTTTCATGAAAGAAAGAGGCAAATATTCAATAGCTTTTCAAGGGCTTTCAATTGGAGTTCACCAGTTTGAATTTGAGTGCGATAGTGAGTTTCTAAATCGTCATTCAGAGGGAATGTATCCAAAAGGTGATTGTAAAATCGAAATTGAGCTTGAAAAAGGTGCAAATCTTATCACTATCAACTACTCTATAACAGGAGAGGTTGAGGTTGAGTGTGATAGATGTCTCGATAGATTTATGATGGATGTTGATTATGATGGTTCGATTTTCATAAAGTTTTCGCAAGAGATTGACGAGCCTGCTTTTGATGGTAATCCAGATGGTGAGTCGGATATCTTATGGATGAATCCTGCCGATAACTATATCGACCTTGCACAATATATTTACGAAAGCATAATCTTAGCTCTACCTGCTCGCAGAGTGCATGGAGAGGATGAAAATGGCGTTTCGCTATGCGATCCTTCGATGCTAGAGAGGTTTTCTGTCGCTCCAGACGATTTTGACCAGATGGAGGATAGCGACGAGGATGATAGCTTCGAGATTGGTGATAAATACGAATTTTAATATTTAGATTGGGTTTCGGCTCTACTTTAAATAATAATAAAATAATAAAAAATTAGGTAACAAAAATTAAATAACTTAAAAAGATGGCACATCCAAAACACAGAGTCTCAAAACAGAGAAGAGATAAGAGAAGAACTCACTACAAAGCGGTAGCTCCAACACTTTCGTCTTGTTCTAACTGCGGCGCAACAGTACTTTACCACCGTGTATGTCCAGAATGTGGATATTACCGTGGCAAACAAGCTATTGAAGTTAAAGCTGAGTAATTCTTTAGCGAAGTAAACGGACGCTAAAAAAGACCGTTACAAAGGTCATAATACAAGGCTTTTCGAATGTTTCTACCCTTTTTTAAGGTGTAGAATGTTGGAATAAGACAGTAGTATGAGTTTTGTAATGGTCTTATTGATTTATGGGTGTTTAATCTCTTTGATTTAATCCGCTAGTTTTTTTAGTCGATTAGATAAACGTGATTTATTTTTCAAAATAAGATAGTTTTTTTGAAAAATTTTGTTTTTCTAACAAAAAATGTTCCATAATAAGATTTGAACTTTAGGGAATTTCTAAAAAATAATTTTTAGAACTCCCCTTTAAAAATTACCTTTATGAAAATTGGAGTTGACGCAATGGGCGGCGATTATGCACCTTCAGTAGTTGTTGAAGGAGCTATATCTGCATCTAAGGAGTTGTTGGAAGGTTCAGCAATTGTCCTTTTTGGAGATGAAAAACGCATAAAAGAGGAGTTTGAACTTCGTGCTACAGAGGTACCAACAAATGTAGAGATTATAAATACGACGCAAGTAATTGAGATGGGTGATTCGCCAGCTCATGCCTTTTCTCAAAAGCCTGATTCATCGATAGTTGTCGGTTTTAGCCACTTAAAAGCGGGTAAAATTGATGGTTTTGCTAGTGCAGGAAGTACAGGAGCTATGATGGTTGGTTGTATTATGGTTTCACGACAAATTGAAGGTGTGTTACGTCCTGCAATTGCAACAGTATTAAAGAAAGATAGTGGAAAACAGATGTTAATCCTTGATATCGGTCTTAATGTTGATTGCAAACCAGAGGTTTTAGCACAATATGGACTTATTGGTTCAATATACTGCAAGCAGGTTTTAGGTTTTGAAAATCCTAAAGTTTCGCTTCTAAATATTGGCGAAGAGCCAGAAAAGGGTAACGCACAGGCAAAGGCGGCGCACGCTGCAATGAGTGCTTTAGCCGACAAATACAACTTTGTAGGTAATGTTGAGCCTAAACATCTATTTACAGGCGATAGTGCAGATGTATTTGTATGTGATGGTTATGTTGGTAATATAATTCTCAAACTTTGCGAGGGAATCTATCCAATCGTTAGACCTCAATTTGAAGCTGATAGTATTATTGATGCTTTTAACTATGAGTTACAGGGAGGTACGCCAGTGCTTGGTGTAAACAATTGTGTTATTATTGGTCACGGTTGTTCTACAGCTCTAGCAATTAAAAATATGATTCTTCAAACTGAACTAAACGTAAAATCCTCTCTAGTAGAGACTATGAAAGAGGCTTTTACTAAATAATAACAACTTCGGCAAATTTTATAGAAAGTTATAAATCAAATTTAAATTCTCTCTATAAAATTTGCTTTTTTGTATCTATAATTTATAAATATTCGACGAAAAGTTGAATATTGAGAGCTAAATATAAACGTATGAAAAAAATAACAGCAGCAATCACAGGTGTTGGGGGCTACTTACCTGAATATATCTTAGACAATGAAGAGCTAAGTAAAATGGTAGATACCTCTGATGAGTGGATTATGACTCGTATTGGTATTAAAACTCGCCATATCCTTAAGGGTGAGGGTCAAGGTACCTCAGTAATGGCGGCGGAGGCGGTAAAAGATCTTCTTGAAAAAACTGGAACTGCTCCAGAAGATATTGAAGTGGTAATTTTAGCCACTGTTACCCCAGATATGCTTTTCCCTTCTACTGCAAATCTAGTCGCAGATGCTTGTGGAATTAAAAATGCCTTTGCTTTCGACGTAAGTGCTGCTTGTAGTGGTTTCCTTTTTGCTTTAGAGACTGCTTCAAACTTTATTGAGAGTGGAAAATATAAAAAGGTGGTAGTGGTTGGTGCCGATAAAATGTCGTCAATTATTGACTACACTGACCGTGCTACTTGTCCTATTTTTGGTGATGGTGCAGGTGCAATTTTACTTGAACCAAACCAGGAGGGTCTAGGTCTTATCGACTCACGCCTACACTCTGATGGTTCGGGTGCAAAACATCTTCACATGAAAGGTGGTGGCTCTCGCTACCCAGCCTCTGAATATACAGTAGCAAACAAAATGCACTATGTATACCAAGAGGGACAGCCAGTATTTAAGGCGGCTGTTTCAAATATGGCTGATATTGCGGTTGAGATTATGGAGCGCAACAATCTAACTTCCGACGATATTCGTTATCTAGTTCCTCACCAAGCAAATATGCGTATTATCGAGGCTACAGCGCATCGTATGGGTCTTACAAACGACAAATGTATGATTAATATTCAGAAGTTTGGCAACACAACTGCTGCAACTCTTCCTCTTTGTCTTTGGGATTACGAACAACGCCTTAAAAAAGGTGATAACCTTGTTCTAGCAACATTTGGTGGCGGTTTTACATGGGGTGCAATCTATGTAAAATGGGCTTATGATGGTGGTACAATGAGCAAGTAAATCAATTCATAATTCATAATGCATAATTCGTAATTACCTGTATAATTATGAATTATGCATTATGAATTATGAATTAAAGTTGCCTTTGTAGTTCAACGGATAGAACGTGGGTTTCCTAAACCTAAGATAGCAGTTCGATTCTGCTCAGAGGTACTTTATTAATGATAAATTGTTAATGATAAATTATTGCTTGTTAATGATTGGTGTCGATAACGCTGATAATGATTAAATGAAAATCATTATCAGCGTTAATTTTTAATTCATAATGCCAATAAAGGTTTGAAAAACCTTCTTCCGCTTTTAGTGAGCGGAGCGAAGCCGTGAGTGAAAACGAACGATTTTTGCCAGCCCAAAGGGCGTGCTTTTTCTAAAAAAGCATTAACAAAAGTTATTTTTTTACAACTCTGATTGCAAAAATAGCTCAAAATAGCTCGAAAATTTCAAACCTTTATTCGCATTCATAATTATCAGGTTCACTAACACACCGTAGAGATGTTGGGTCCGACATCTGTAATCGAACACGGCAATATAATTCATAATAAAAATATGTTAAAAGTAGTATTAATTATGCTCTCAGGAGTGGCAGTAGGCTACCTAATGAGGGGGAAGAATTTGAAGTTTGTATCAAAAATCATAATGTGTGCTATTTTCTTGCTCCTATTCTTCTTGGGAGTTTCGGTTGGGGGAAATAGCGATATTATGGATAATTTAGCTACAATTGGTCTGGATGGATTAATTATTAGTGTAGTTTCGCTATCAGGTAGCTGCTTAGGTGCACTGATTGTGTATAATAAATTTTTTAAACAGGTGAATAATGAAGGGTAGTCTTGTAATAATTTCATTTTTTATGGCTGGATTACTTTTATCTCGCCTAAATCTTTTGGATGCACTATTTTATGGTGCAGACTATACTAGTTATGTGCTCTATTTTCTAATGTTTTTTGTGGGAATATCGGTAGGTAGTGATACATCTATTGTAGGTTCGGTCAAAAAATATGGATTTAAAATTTTTTTGCTTCCTATTGCCACGATTATCGGTACTTTGGTAGGTTGTGCAGTTTTGGGTATGGTGTGGGGCGGTCGCTCAGTTTCGGAGTGTATGGCTGTTGGTTCGGGCTTTGGCTATTATTCTCTATCTACAATTATAATTAACCAAATTAAAGGTGCAGAGCTTGGCACAGTGGGTTTAATCTCAAATATCTCTCGTGAAATTATAACTTTACTGTTTGCTCCGCTGCTTGTGACAATTTTTGGTCGTCTTGCGCCTATCTCCTCTGGTGGGGCTACAACTATGGACACGACACTCCCGATTATCACGCAAACAAGCGGAAAAGAGTTTGTTGTGCTTGCTATATTTCACGGTTTTTGTGTAGATTTTTCAGTTCCTTTTTTAGTAACTTTTTTTGCATCGTTATAGTTTTTTATAAAAAATTTCAAACAAATATTATTCGATTGATAAAAATAGTATCTTTGTAAAAAATAAGGTAAAAATATATGTCAGATTTTAAAAATATAAATATTAGAAATAAAAGAGCAACTTTCGACTACGAAATTCTCGATACCTATACAGCAGGAATTGTGCTTACGGGTACCGAAATTAAGTCGATTAGGTTGTCGAAAGCGTCGCTAACCGACTGTTTCTGCTATTTTCATGGTGGAGAACTGTATGTTAAGGGGATGAATATCTCGGTTTATGAGTGGGGTACTTACAACAACCACACACCTAAGCGAGATAGAAAGTTGCTGCTTAACAAAAAGGAGCTTCGAAAGCTTGAGCGCACTGTTCAAGATAAGGGTATTTCGATTGTGGGACTAAAGCTCTTCTTAAATGAGCGTGGATTTGCAAAACTGCTTATTGGTGTGGGTAAAGGTCGTAAAAATTACGACAAACGTGAGTATCTTAAAGAGAAAGATACTAAGCGTGAGATGGATCGGTTTATGAAAAAGTAGAACAGCTGTTTATGGCAAAAATTTTAAGAGTTTTTACGCTTATTCTCCTAGTTTTTTCAGTTATAGGATGTAGTGAAAGCGAAGAGTTGAAAAAATATACAATTTCAGGTTTTGCACAAGGCACAACCTACTCTATAGTCTATCTTGACACAAAGGAGAGTGTAAAGAAGAGTTTTATATCTAAAAATCTTAGCGATTTTGATAGAAGCTGTTCGCTGTATAATCCTGCATCGTTGATAAATAAGATAAATAGCGGAGAGACCGATTCTCTTGATGCAAATATCGAAAATTGTATCCAAATTGCGGAAATAATTAGCAAAGAGAGTGATGGATTATACGATATTACCGTAAAGCCACTTGTAGAGGCGTATGGCTTTGCTGCAAAAGAGGGATTGGAGAGTATTAATATCGATTCTTTAATGCAATATGTGGGCTACCAAAAATTATCGGTCGATTCGGGTCGATTAATTAGAGAAAAAGGAGTCGAGATAGATTTAAATTCTATTGCTCAAGGATATAGTGTCGATTTTATAGCTGCAAAATTTGATAGTTTAGCTATCGAAAATTACCTTATCGAAATCGGAGGTGAAATATTTTGTAGAGGGAAAAATGCAAGAGGTGAGAATTGGAATATCGGAATAGATAAACCTATTGATGGCAACTTTTCACCAGGTGAAAATCTTCAAACTATTATTGCGTTAGAGAGCGGTAGAGGGCTTGCAACATCTGGAAATTATCGAAAATTTCATATAGATAAAGATGGAAATAGAGTAAACCACACTGTTAACCCACTTACGGGCGAGAGTTCAACAACACAGGTGCTTTCGGCAACAATTATCGCCTCGTCGGCAGCTTTAGCCGATGGATATGCCACTGCTATAATGGCTATGGGTGTTGAAAAAGGGATAGAATTTCTACAATCCAATCCTCAGCTTCAAGCGTATATTGTTTATAGTGAGGGGGATGAAAATTTGGTTTTTGAGCAGCTTTGACAATAATTCTTTTTAAAAAAATAGGCAGATGAAGAGGGTAAAGTTTTTGTACAATCCGTTTTCGGGTGAAAATAAGATTATAAGTTCGTTAGATTTTATTATTGCCTCTTATCAAAAGTGTGGCTATCAAATTGAACCATACCGTATAACACATGAGAGTAATTTTGACGATTGTCTAGGAAAATTGGACGAAAGTTACCAACATATCCTTGTAGCTGGTGGTGATGGAACGGTAAATAGTGTTGTAAATGAGATGAAATTTCGCAACATAGATATACCTATTGCTGTGCTTCCAGCAGGAACAGCCAACGATTTTGCCAATATTCTCGGTTTTCAATCCACCATAAATAACGCTTGTAAAGATATTCTTGCAGGAGAGGTGTCACAGGTAGATTTGGGGGTTGTAAATGGAAAATATTTTGTAAATGTGCTTTCAGCAGGTCTTTTTACCGAAATTTCCCAAAAAACACCTACAAAATTTAAAAATACATTTGGTAAGTTAGCCTACTATGTTAGCACAATTGGCGAGCTTCCAAACTTTCGCAAAATACATCTTCGTATCGACTCTCGTGATATAGTATATGATGATAATTCGATGATTATCTTCGTATTTAATGGTCGAACAGCAGGAAATTTTGATATTGCCCATCACGCAAATCTACACGATGGACTATTAGATATTTTAGTGGTAAAAGGCGATAATGTTGTTGAAACTATCTCTACCGCTTTCCATTTTCTTACGCAACTTTCGAGCCAATATCCACGTGGTGTTGTTCATTTTAAGAGTAGTTCGCTTCGAATAAGTAGCGATGATGAAATTTCTGTAGATATTGATGGTGAGGCTGGTCCAAAACTACCGTTAGAGGTAAAATGTATTGAAAAAGGCTTAAAAGTAATAGTTCCTAAAAATTATAAAAATGGAAAATAATAAAAATATCTGCTTAGAGCTACTGCATCGAGAAGTTGCACCAGCTCTTGGTTGTACCGAACCTATTGCCGTAGCTTTGGCAGTTGCAAAAGCTACTGAAACTGTAGATTATGATGTTGTGCATATCGAAGTGGAGGTAAGCGCAAATATTCTTAAAAATGGAATGGGAGTTGCTATCCCTGGAACTTCACTTATTGGGTTAGATATTGCTGCTGCACTTGGTGCTGTTTGCGGTCGCTCTTGCTATGGTCTTGAGGTACTGCATGATGTGTCTGAAAAGGCTGTAGCTGCTGCTCAAAAATATATTGATAGTAGTGATGTCAAAATTTCGGCTGCTCAAAGTGATAAAAAACTATATATCAAAGCAATTGTAACGGGTAAGAAGGGCAAAGCTGTGGCAATTATAGAAGATTGCCACGATAGAGTGACAAGAGTTATTTTAAATGATGAGACACTTTTTGCCTATGAGCAAAAAAATGTGTGTGCAGGTAAAGCCGATCCTAGCGCAGAGCTTGCAAAAGATTTGACAGTTGAGAAAATAGTTGAATTTGGTCGAACTATCCCTTTTGAGGAGATTGAATTTATTCTAAAATCTGGGGAGATGAACTACTCGCTTGCTGAGGAGGGACTGAATAAAAAATATGGTTTAAATGTAGGTAAAACTGTTGCAGATAGCCGTTTTTCATATATCTTTGGAGATGGAGTGATGAGCTATGCTATGTCGCTTTCGGCAGCAGCCTCGGATGCTCGTATGGCTGGTTCTATTTTGCCTGCTATGAGCAATTCTGGTAGTGGAAATCAAGGAATAACAGTAACTTTACCAGTTGTGGCAGTTGCTAAAAAACTTGGAAGTAGTAGCGAAGAGTTGGCTCGTGCACTTGCCATAAGCCATCTTGTTGCAATTCATATAAAAGGGTATCTCGGTCGACTTTCTGCCCTTTGTGGTTGTGTTGTTGCCTCGTCGGGTGCTTCGTGTGGTGTTGTTTACCTTATGGGTGGCAGTTATGAGCAGATTACCTACTCTATAAAAAACATGATTGGCAATGTGACAGGTATGGTGTGCGATGGTGCGAAAGTGGGATGTGCTTTGAAGGTATCCTCTGGGGTTGCTTCGGCTATACAGTCGGCTGTTCTCGCTCTCGAAGATGTCTGTATCTCGCACAATGATGGCATTATTGATAAAGATATTGAAAAAACTATCCGAAATCTTGCCTATGTTGGTACTGAGGGTATGGATAAGGCTGATAAAACTATGTTGGATATAATGTTGGCGAAATGATTTATAATTCATAATTCATAATTTATAATTTATAATTAATCCCTCTATCTTTTCTTAATATGAAAAAACTAATATACTTACTACTTGTATTATTACCATTTCAATTGGTTTTTGCACAAACAATATGGTTCGACCCCCAAAAGGCTGAATTTAACCCTGTTGATGGTCAATATTGGCAAAATGAGCAGCGAGAGGGTTTCTATAACCGTGTTCCGCTTCGATTTAAGGCGGCTTTGCGCCCAGCGGTGTGGGATTTAGCTCTGGATTGTGCTGGTGAGTCGATACTATTTCGTACAAATTCAAAAAATATTGAAATTCAGTATGAAATCTCCAGAAAAGATTTTAAAACACCCCATATACCTCAAACCTCAACATTAGGTGCCGACCTATACGGTATGGATAATGAGGGTGAGTCGTTATGGTTTGCTCCAAGCTATAAAATTAGCGATGAGCAGTGTAGTTATAGTTATCAGCAGATAAATTATAGGTCATCAAGTGAGTCGTCTGGCTACGAATATCGCCTATTTCTTCCTTTACGCACCTCTTTGGAGTGGCTAAAAATTGGTGTCGACTCAACTGCTAATTTTGAGTTTATAAAGCCTCGAAGCGAAAAGCCAATTGTAGTTTATGGTACCTCTATAACTCATGGTGCCGCTGCCTCTCGTCCAGGTATGGCTTGGACCTCTATTGTTAGTCGTGAACTTGATATGCCGCTGCTAAATTTTGGTTTTGCAGGTAACGGAAAGCTCGAAGATGGCGTTATAGATATGATTTGTGAGATAGATGCTGCTGTTTTTGTGCTCGATTGTATGCCAAATCTTGCTAGTGTCTACTCTGGCGAGCTTACAAAATTGATTGTTAAGCAGGTGAAAAAAATTCGCTCAGCTCATCCTGCAACACCTATTGTACTGACCGACCATCTGGGTTATCCACATTCAAAAGTGTATAAACGTCAAGAAAATCTTGAGGTTAGTGTTCTTCATGCTCAATTGGAGGCGTATAATCAGCTAAAATTAGAGGGAGTGGAGCATATTTACCACCTTACATATAAAGATATAAATATGCCTAATGATGCAACTGTAGAGGGGATACATCCGAGCGATTATGGTATGCGATATTATGCAGATGCCTACAATAAATTGCTAAGAAAAGTGCTTCATCTTACCGCTTGGGGTGACTCTTCGACTAACTCTTCTCGTCAACGTCGTGACTATAAGGCTTACGAGTGGACAGATAGACATGAGAAAATTTTGGCTATAAATAGAGATACAATTAAGTATCGTAGAGCGTTTATAGGCAACTCAATAGTCCACCAGTGGGGTGGTGTTGATGATTTTAGAATCCAAAGAGCACCAGAGCTTTGGGATAAACATTTCTCTGATTGTCTAAATCTTGGTTTTGGTTGGGATAGAATCGAAAATGTAATTTGGCGTATAGAACATGGTGAGCTGGATGGTCAAAATTTTGAGGAGATAATAATTAAAATTGGCACTAATAATATTAGTTTAAAGCATACTGATGAGCAGATAACAGAAGGAATAAAACAACTACTATCTTCAATCAATTTTCGACAACCAAAATCTAAAATTACACTTCTAGGAGTTCTTCCTCGTAGAGGATTGGAGGGTAGGGTAAAAACATTAAATCTTAAAATTGCTTCGCTTGCAAAATCTTTAAACTATGTTAGTTATAAAGATGTTGGTAGAGGATTGCTTCAAAGTGATGGTAAAATCAACGAAAAGCTATTTGTGGATGGTCTGCATCCTAATGCTGAAGGGTATGAGGCTGTTGCTTTGTCGATGGCGTTATAATTATAAATTATAAATGCCAATAAATGATTTGAAAATAATAAGGCTAATTTGCAAATGTAATTTTGTAAATTAGCCTTTTTTGTAGATTGCGTTCTTTCAGAGCAAGAGTTATTTGTAAAATCATAAAATTAGAATTTCGTTCTCTCCTTAACTTCCAACTATTTATAGCCTATTTACCCTCATAAGAAGTGAAATTTCAAACAAATGTCCTTAAATTTTAACATTAACCCCATTATCCAGATTTATACACACTTAGCAAAAAAAGAGAAAAAATCGCTTTTTAGGGTAAAAAAACGAAAAAAAACGGTTAACTTTCGATTTTTCAGTAAATTAATGCAAAAAAAGTTTTGTATTTAAAAAATAATGACTACCTTTGCACACTGTTTAGCGGAGGGTAATGAATTATCGCTTCGTTAAATTGAAAATATTTTATTAATTTTAGAATCTGAGTAGCAGATTCTTATAATCAAACTATCTGAACAGAAAATGTCAGGACTAATTGGAAAAAAAATCGGAATGACATCCGTTTTCAGTGCCGAGGGAAAAAATATTCCATGCACTGTCATCGAAGCAGGTCCCTGTGTTGTTACGCAAATCCGTACTGTTGAGAAAGACACTTACTCAGCAGTGCAACTTGCCTATGACGAAAAAAAGGAAAAGAACACTTGCAAACCAATGATGGGTCACTTCGCAAATGCGAACACTACACCAAAACGCAAACTTGTCGAATTTGACGGGTTTGAAACTGAGCTTAATCTTGGCGACACCGTTACTGTCGACATCTTTAGCGAAGATGATTGGGTAGACGTTACCGGAGTATCAAAAGGTAAGGGCTTTCAAGGTGTTGTTAAGCGTCACGGCTTTGGTGGAGTAGGTGGCCAAACTCATGGTCAACACAACCGTCTTCGTGCTCCAGGTTCACTAGGTGCATCTTCTTATCCTTCGAGAGTATTCAAAGGAAAGAGAATGGCTGGTAGAACAGGTGGAGACAGGGTTAAGATTCTTAACCTAAAAGTATTAAAAGTAATTCCTGAGAACAACCTTATCCTTGTAAAAGGGTCGATTCCGGGAGCTAAAGGGTCTTACTTAGTAATAAATAAATAGTGATGGAATTAGCAGTATTAAGTATCGCCGGTGCAGACACTGGCAAGAAAGTGATCTTAAACGATGCTATCTTTGGCGTTGAACCAAATGATCACGCTATCTATTTGGATGTTAAGCAATATCTTGCAGCACAACGTCAAGGTACGCACAAAGCAAAACAACGTAACGAAGTAGCAGGTTCAACTAGAAAGTTGAAAAAGCAAAAAGGTACAGGTGGAGCACGTGCAGGTAGCATTAAAAACCCATTGTTTGTAGGCGGTGGTAGAGTTTTCGGACCAGTTCCACGTGATTACTCTTTCAAATTAAACAAGAAACTAAAACAATTAGCTCGTAAAGGTGCTCTTTCTTATAAAGCACAACAAGAGGCGATTACAGTAGTTGAGAACTTCACTTTTGAAGCTCCTAAAACTAAAGAGTTTATCGCAGTTGCAAAGAATCTTGGATTAAACGACAAAAAAGTTCTTCTTTTAATCGACAACAACGATAAAAACGTAGTTCTTTCAGCTCGTAACTTACAAAATGTAAAGGTTATGAACGCTTCAAACGTTTCAACTTATGATGTAATGAACGCTAAATGTGTTCTAGCAACAGAAGGTTCGATTGAGCTTCTTAATCAAATGTTTGGACTATAAAATTATACTTTAGACAATGGAAATATTAAAAAAGCCTATCCTAACTGAGAAATTAAACGCTCAGGGCGAAGCAATGAACTGCTTTGGTTTCATTGTAGATCGCAGGGCTAATAAATTGCAAATTAAGCAAGCTGTTGAGCAAATGTATAACGTAGTAGTTACAGATGTAAATACAGCTAATTATATGGGTAAAGTAAAAGGACGTTTTACAAAGTCTGGTTACTTAGTAGGTCGTGAAAATAACATCAAAAAGGCTTACGTTACTCTAAAAGATGGTGATAAGATTGATTTTTACAGTAATATCTAGTAGAAATAATGGCAGTTAAAAAGTTCAAACCCGTAACTCCGGGTCAAAGACATAAGATTATAGGTACAAGTGAAGATATTACTTGCTCAGTACCTGAGAAAAGTTTACTTGCTCCGTTAAAGAGCTCAGGCGGTCGTAATAACTCTGGTAAAATGACAATGCGCTACTTAGGTGGTGGTCATAAGAGAATGTATCGTCTTATTGATTTCAAACGTGACAAGGATGGCATCCCTGCAACGGTTAAAACGATCGAGTATGATCCAAACCGCTCTGCACGTATTGCTTTAGTTATTTACACTGATGGTGAGAAGCGTTATATTGTTGCTCCACACAATCTTAAAGTTGGTATGACAGTCCAAAGTGGTAGCGGTATCGCTCCAGAACTAGGTAACTGTATGCCTCTTTCAGATATGCCACTTGGTACAACAATTCACAACATCGAGCTAAATCCAGGTGCTGGTGCTGTAATGGCGCGTAGTGCAGGTTCTTACGCTCAACTTCTTGCTCGTGAAGGCAAATATGCAATTATTAAACTTCCTTCAGGTGAAACTCGTATGGTATTAGTTGCTTGTCGTGCTACGATAGGTACAGTATCTAATCCAGACCATAGTCTTGAGAGCAGCGGTAAAGCTGGTCGTCATCGTTGGTTAGGTCGTCGTCCACACAACCGTGGTGTTACCATGAACCCAGTTGATCACCCTATGGGTGGTGGTGAAGGTCGCCAATCAGGAGGACACCCACGTTCTCGTAAAGGCTTGCTTGCTAAAGGTTACAAAACTCGTAATCCTAAGAAGCAAACTTCGAAGTTTATCATTTCAAAAAGGAAAAAGTAAATTAATTAAAGCATTAGCCTAATGAGCAGATCACTGAAAAAAGGCCCATTTATTGAGCCTAAATTGGAGAAGAGAATTGATGCTATGAATGCTTCAGGAAAGAAAATCGTAGTTAAAACTTGGTCTCGTGCCAGCATGATTTCTCCTGACTTCGTTGGTAATACAATTGCCGTTCATAACGGAAACAAATTTATCCCTGTTTATGTGACCGAAAATATGGTAGGCCACAAATTAGGAGAGTTTGCTCCAACAAGAAACTTCCGTGGACACGGAGGTAACAAGAAAAAATAGTGTAAATAAGAAATTCATTAAATAATGGGTGCAAGAAAAAGATTAAGAGCTGAGAAAGCGAAGGCAGAGAAAAAGCAGATAGCTATTGCTGCTTTGAAAAACTGCCCAACATCTCCTCGAAAGATGCGTCTTGTTGCTGATATTATTAGAGGTGTTGAAATCAACAAAGCTCTAGGTATTTTAAAATATAGCACAAAAGATGCTTCTAATAGATTAGAGAAACTTCTACGTTCCGCTATCGCAAATTGGGAAGCAAAAAACCCTGAGTTAAGTCTTGAAGAGACTGAACTTTGCGTTAAAGAGATTTTCGTTGATAGTGCAAGAATGATTAAACGTATTCAGCCTGCTCCACAAGGTAGAGCACACCGTATACGTAAAAGATCTAACCACGTAACTATCATCATAGATAAAAAACCATCTAAAAACGAATAATCACTATGGGACAAAAAGTTAATCCAATAGCAAATAGATTAGGTATTATCCGTGGATGGGATTCTTCTTGGTTTGGAACGAAAAAAGATCTTTCGTCTAAACTGGTACAGGATTACAAAATCCGTGAATACCTTAATGCTCGTTTAGCAAAAGCAAGCATTTCAAAAATTATAATTGAGCGTACTCTTAAACTGGTTACTGTTACAATTAGCACTGCTCGCCCTGGTATTATTATCGGTAAAGGTGGTCAAGAGGTTGACAAACTAAAAGAGGAGTTAAAAAAACTTACAGGTAAAGATGTTCAAATCAACATTTTTGAGGTTAAACGTCCAGAATTGGATGCTGTAATTGTAAGTAATAACATTGCTCGCCAAATTGAAGGTCGTATCTCTTATCGTCGTGCAGTAAAAACAACTATTGCTTCTACAATGCGCATGGGTGCTGAAGGTATCAAAGTTATGGTATCTGGACGTGTAGGTGGAGCAGAGATGGCACGTAGCGAAACTTATAAAGAGGGACGTATTCCACTTCATACTTTCCGTGCAGACGTTGATTATAACCTAGCTGAGGCACTTACTAAAGTAGGTCTACTAGGTATCAAAGTTTGGATCTGTAACGGTGAGGTTTATGGTAAGCGTGATTTATCTCCTATCTCAGGTGTTAACGCACTATCTGCACAAGCAGCACAAGCACCACGTCGTGATCGTGGTGAAAGAGGTGATAGAAAAAAACCTCGTCGTGGCGGTGTAAAAAGAAATAACAAGTAGTCAGATTTAAAAAATAAAAAGTCATGTTACAGCCAAAAAAGACAAAATTCAGAAGAGTACAAAAGGGACGCATGAAAGGTCTGGCTCAGCGAGGCAACCAATTGGCTTTTGGCTCATTTGGTTTAAAAGCACTCGACTCGGCTTGGATTACAGGTCGTCAAATTGAGGCAGCACGTCAGGCAATTGTACGTTACATGAAGCGTGAAGGTCAATTATGGATCAGAATCTTCCCAGATAAACCTATTACAAAGAAACCTGCAGAGGTACGTATGGGTAAGGGTAAGGGTTCTCCAGAAGGCTTTGTTGCTCCAGTAACTCCTGGTCGTATCTTAATTGAAATCGAAGGTGTACCAATGGATATCGCAAAAGAGGCGCTTCGTCTAGGAGCACAAAAATTGCCTATCATTACGAAATTCATGGTAAGAAGAGATTATACAGATTCCTCAAATTAGTAATAGAATTTTATGAAAGTACAAGAGATAAAAGAGCTATCGGTTCAAGATCTTAAAGAGAGGATAGAGGCAGAGAAAGCTAATCTCAACTCTTTGAAGTTAAACCACTCGGTGTCACCGGTAGAGAACTCAACCACAATTAGAAAAGCTCGCAGAAATATAGCACGCATGCTTACTGTTTTGAGCCAAAAACAAAATTAATTATTTTAAGACAATGGAAAGAAATCTTAGAAAAGAGAGGATTGGTGTGGTTGTGAGCAATAAGATGGATAAAACTATCGTAGTTGCTATCAAAAGAAAGGTTAAGCATCCGATCTATGGTAAGTTTATGAATAAAACTACCAAATTAGTTGCACATGATGAGACAAATTCGTGCTCAGAAGGTGATACAGTTAAAATTATGGAAACACGACCTCTTAGCAAATCAAAATGCTGGAGATTAGTTGAAATATTAGAGAAAGCTAAGTAATTATGATACAGCAAGAAAGTAGACTATTAGTTGCTGATAACAGTGGAGCTAAAGAGGTTCTTTGTATCCGTGTTCTTGGAGGTACAAAAAGACGTTATGCTTCTATCGGTGACAAAATTGTAGTAACAGTAAAAAGTGCTACACCGTCAGGAGATATTAAAAAAGGTACGGTTTCTAAAGCAGTTGTTGTTCGTACAAAGAAAGAGATTCGTCGTCCAGATGGTTCTTACATTCGCTTTGATGACAACGCTGTAGTGCTTCTTAACAATCAAGGTGAAATGCGTGGTACACGTATTTTCGGCCCTGTTGCTCGTGAGCTTCGTGATTCTTACATGAAAGTAGTATCGCTAGCTCCAGAAGTTTTATAATTTTAAAATTAACAGACGATGAAATTGCATATTAAAAAGGGTGATACCGTTTACGTAAACTCAGGTGAGCATCGTGGCGAGCAAGGTAAAGTACTTGAGGTACTTGTTGCTAAGCAACGTGCTATCGTTGAGGGTGTAAACTTGGTGAGCAAGCACACTAAACCTAGTGCGCAAAACCCACAAGGCGGTATCGTTAAGAAAGAGGCTGCCATTCACATCTCTAACTTACAGCCAGTTGATCCTAAAACAGGTAAACCAACACGTATTGGACGTAAGGAGGACGAGAAAGGTAAATTAGTTCGTTACGCTAAAAAATCAGGGGAGGAGATCAAATAATGGAATATACACCTTCACTAAAAACTAAATATAACGAGGAGATTCGCCAAGAGTTGCTTAAAGAGTTCGGCTACAAAAGCATCATGGAGGTTCCACGTTTAGAGAAGATCGTTATCAACCAAGGTATCGGTCAAGCAGTATCAGATAAAAAATTAATCGAAACTGCTCAATCAGAATTATCTATCATAGCTGGTCAAAAAGCGGTACTAACTTACTCAAAGAAAGATATTTCTAACTTTAAACTTCGTAAAGGTATGCCTATCGGTGTTAAAGTTACTTTGAGAAAAGACCGTATGTATGAGTATCTTGAGAGATTAATCTGTATTTCTTTACCACGTATCCGTGACTTCAAAGGCGTAAGCGATAAATTTGATGGTCAAGGTAACTACACTCTAGGTATTACAGAACAAATCATTTTCCCAGAGATTGACATCGACAAGGTGACAAAAATTCTTGGTGTTGAGATGACTTTTGTAACTACTGCAAAAACTGATAAAGAGGCTCACGCATTGTTGAAAGCATTTGGTATTCCATTCAAAAGCAACAGAGCTGAGGCTTAATTAATCAGTATAAGGTAAAATATTTATTCAAACTTTCAAGTTTAAGAGAATATGGCTAAAGAATCAATGAAAGCACGCGAAGCTAAGCGTCAGAAATTAGTAGATCGTTATGCTGCAAAGCGTGAAGCTTTGAAAGAGGCAGGCGATTATGCAGGACTAGCAGCTCTTCCACGCAACTCGAATCCTATTCGTTTACACAACCGTTGTAAACTTACAGGTCGTCCAAAAGGATATATGAGAATGTTTGGAATCAGCCGTATCCAATTTCGTGAAATGGCTTCAGCTGGTTTAATACCAGGTGTTAAGAAAGCAAGTTGGTAGACTGATACAGGGTTCCCTGTTATATACATAAGCAAAGTGTAAAGGCATATCTGCAAAATTAATGTTTTTTTGTGGGTGTGCCTATGCTTATTTTATTTTTTGAGTTTTCGGATATCTCTTAGTAAACAAATATCTAAGGCTCAACAAAATTCGACCACTAAAAGAGAGTTTTCTTATTTAACATCCTAATTCCGCTACATATATTTTTTCGGCAAAAAAAAGCTAAAAATGGTTGAAAAATGCTTTATTTAGCGTAAATTACTGTTTTTCACCCTATAAATTCATTTTTTTCTTGAAAAAATGAATAATTTCTTGTTTTATAACGGAAAAAGCATTACCTTTGGGCTGTTTTTGAGGCTCTATTTACCTGATTACTAAAATGGTTTTCATTTAAGTTGTGGTTCAAATACCGCTTTAGTAGCGTATATTAAGCAAACTCGGTGCAATATTGCACCAAAAATTATATTTTTAATAAAATAACAATGACTGATCCAATTGCAGATTTTCTAACAAGGATTAGAAACGCGGTGAAAGCCAACCACAAAGTGGTTGAAGCTCCTGCATCAAAGATGAAAAAAGAGATGACCAGAATTCTACACGAACAAGGTTATATCTTGGCTTACAAGTTTGAGAAGGATGAGAAAGGTTTTGAGACAATTAAGATTGCTCTTAAATACCATCCTCAAACAAAACTTCCAGCTATCAAATGTTTAAAGAGAGTGAGCCGTCCAGGTTTACGTCAGTACACTTCAGTGGATACTATGCCACGTGTGCTTAACGGTCTTGGTATCGCTATCTTAACAACATCAAAAGGCATTATCACAGACAAAGAGGCTCGTGCTTCAAAAGTAGGTGGTGAGGTTTTGTGTTATATTTACTAGAAATGCCAATTAAAGGGTTGAAAACCCTTCTTCCGCTTATAGCGAGCGGAGCGAAGCCGTGAGTGAAAACTCAGCGATTTTTGCCAGCCCTTTGGGCGTGCTTTTTTAAAAAAGCATTAATTAAAGTTATTTTTTATAACTCTAATTGCAAAAAAAAAGTTGAAAGTAGCTCAAAAATTTCACACCTTTATTCGCATTAGTAATTAAGAGTTTATAAAACTTTCTAGTTATTAGAAATATTTTTTAAACGGTAAGAAAAATTTAAAAAAAAACGAAATGTCAAGAATTGGAAAATTACCTGTAAACTTACCAGCAGGTGTAACGGTAACAGTTACTCCTGATAATGTAGTAAGCGTGAAAGGGCCTCTTGGAACACTAACTCAAAAAGTTGATAGCGATATTGCTGTTAAAATTGAGGATGGTGTGTTAGTAGTAGAACGCCCAACAAATCAACCACGTCACCGTTCGATGCACGGACTTTACCGTTCGCTTATCAACAACATGGTTGTAGGTGTATCTTCAGGATACGAAATTAAACAAGAATTTGTCGGCGTAGGTTACAAAGCAGAGGCAAAAGGACAACTATTAGAGATGAGTCTTGGTTACTCACACGATATCTTCTTTGAAATTCCTGCTGAAGTTAACGTAACAGCTGTAACAGAGAAAAAAGGTAACCCTATTGTTACTTTAAAATCTACAGACAAACAATTAATCGGTCAAGTGGCTGCGAAAATTCGCTCACTACGTAAACCAGAGCCTTACAAAGGTAAAGGTATTAAATTCGTTGGTGAAGTTCTTCGTCGTAAGGCTGGTAAGTCTGCTAATGCTAAATAATAAAATCGGATATGGCACTTAATAAAATAGAAAGAAGAAATCGCATTAAAATGCGTATTCGTAAAGTGGTTAGCGGTTCTGTTGAAAGACCAAGAATGTCTGTATTCAGAAGCAACAAGCAAATTTACGTTCAATTAATCGATGATTTAAACGGTGTAACTTTAGTTTATGCTAGCTCTTCAGATAAAGAGATCGCTGCTGAAGTTGAGGGCAAATCAAAAATCGAAGTTGCTACTGTAGTTGGTAAGTTAGCTGCTAAGCGTTCAATCGAAAAAGGTATCACTACTGTCGCTTTCGACCGTAACGGTTACCTATATCATGGAAGAGTAAAAATGTTAGCCGAAGCTGCACGTGAGGCTGGCCTTAAATTTTAAGAAATAATGTCTGTGAATTCAAACATAAAAAAAGTAAGAACAAGCGACCTAGAGCTTAAAGATAGACTAGTTAGCATCCAACGTGTTACTAAGGTAACAAAAGGGGGTCGTACATTTAGCTTTTCTGCAATTGTTGTAGTTGGTAACGAAAATGGTATCGTAGGTTTCGGTCTAGGTAAAGCAAACGAGGTTACTTCAGCTATTGCTAAAGGTGTAGAAGATGCTAAGAAAAATTTAATTAAAGTTCCTGTTTTAAAAGGTACTATTCCTCACTCTCAAGAGTCACGTTTTAGTGGTTCTCAAGTGATTATCAAACCAGCTGCAAAAGGTACTGGTGTTATCGCCGGTGGTGCGATGCGTGCAGTATTAGAGAGCGTTGGTATTCATAATGTACTTGCAAAGAGTAAAGGTTCGTCAAATCCTCACAACTTAGTGAAAGCTACAGTTAAAGCTCTTTCTGAGCTTCGTGATGCTTATAGCATTGCAGAGGTAAGAGGTATCTCTTTAAATAAAGTGTTTAACGGTTAATCTTATTTATACTCATGGCTAGAATTTTAATCACACAAGTTAAAAGTAGAATAGGTGCAACTAAGCGTCAAAAAACTAACTTAGACTCTCTTGGTCTACGTAAAGTTAACCAAGCAGTTGAGCACGAAGCATCACCTATTATTCTTGGCATGGTTGCTAAAGTAGCACACCTTGTTAAGACAGAAGAAGTAAAGTAATTTATAATCTTTAGGAGGGTTCTATAATAGGGTTTAAGTATTTATTCTTTTGATATTTCATTTATATTTTATAAATAGATAGAAAGAAATGGAAAGCTTTAAATCCAGCATTAGAAGTTTCCGTTATACCGTACAATAATGAATTTAAGTAATTTAAAACCT
The DNA here is from genome assembly GCA_044433365.1 of Rikenellaceae bacterium. Lineage (GTDB taxonomy): Bacteria > Bacteroidota > Bacteroidia > Bacteroidales > Rikenellaceae > CAMQVM01. The sequence goes on along the minus strand of JAWXTR010000037.1, from coordinate 2,334 downwards.
GCTGCAGGTTCAACTAAATCTGAAAAGAGAATTGGTCGTGGTCAAGGCTCTGGACATGGTGGAACTTCAACACGTGGTCATAAAGGTGCTAAATCTCGTTCGGGATATTCTCGTAAGAGAGGTTTTGAGGGTGGTCAAATGCCACTTCAACGCCGTCTTCCAAAATTTGGTTTTAATAGCATCAATCGTATTGAATTTAAAGCTATCAACCTTGTTAGCTTAAACGAAGTTGCTGAAAAATATAGTTTAACTGAAATCAACATGGATGTTCTTGCTCAAGTGGGTCTAGCATCTAAAAATGATAAAGTTAAGATTTTGGGCACTGGCACACTTTCAGTGAAGTTAGATGTTACAGTTCATGCCTTCTCAAAAAGCGCAGCTGCTGCTATTGAGGCTCAAGGTGGAACAGCTACAATACTTTAATTAGACGTAAATGCACAAAGATAGATTGAATGGTTTGTCTTTGTGCCTTTCCATACGAAAGCTAAAACTAATATAAACGTATGAAAAAACTTATCGAAACTCTAAAAAACATCTACAAGATTGAGGAGCTACGCAATAGAATTATCTATACTTGTGGTCTTTTATTAATCTATAGATTGGGAAGTTTTGTTACCCTTCCTGGTATCAACCCTATGGAGTTGAGTAATCTACAAAGTCAAGTTGAAGGCAATGGTCTACTTGACCTTCTTAATATCTTCTCAGGGGGAGCATTTAGTAATGCTTCTATTTTCGCATTAGGTATTATGCCATATATCTCGGCCTCTATTGTTATTCAGTTGATGGGAATTTTGGTTCCTTACTTCCAGAAATTACAAAAAGAGGGTGAAAGTGGTCGTAGAAAGCTTAACCAATGGACAAGATACCTGACAATTGGTGTACTTTTAGTTCAGGCTCCTGCTTATCTTGCTAACCTTAGAATGACTATGGGTAGCGCATTTATTTTTGGCCCTGACAGTATTCTGTTCTTAGTAACATCAACAATTGTACTTATTGCAGGTACTATGTTTGTGATGTGGCTAGGTGAGAAAATCACTGATAAAGGTATTGGTAATGGTGTATCGCTAATCATTATGGTTGGTATCGTAGCACGTCTTCCACACTCTCTACTTGCAGAGTTTAATACTAGAATGACAGAAACAACTGGTGGTTTAGTTATGCTTGTTGCCGAGTTGGTTGTTCTTTTCTTTATCTTTGCAGCTTGTATTGCACTAGTTCAAGCTACTCGTAAGATTCCTGTGCAGTATGCTAAGCGTATCGTTGGTAATAAGCAACAAGGTGGTGCACGTCAGTACATCCCTCTAAAAATTAACTCTGCTGGGGTTATGCCTATTATCTTTGCGCAGGCACTAATGTTTATTCCTCTTTTCTTTGATAGATTTGATTGGGGTAAAGGTTTTGCAGCTACTTTCTCTGACTTTACAGGTTTTTGGTACAACTTTGTATTTGCAGTAATGGTAGTAGCATTTACATATTTCTACACAGCTATCACAGTAAATCCGATGGCTATGAGTGATGATATGAAACGTAACGGTGGATTTATTCCGGGTGTTAAGCCTGGTGCTAACACAGCTGAATATTTAGATGTCGTGATGTCGAGAATTACATTCCCCGGCTCGCTTTTCTTAGCTATCGTTGCAATCCTTCCTGCAATTGCTACAAAACTTGGTGTGAATAACCAATTTGCTCTATTCTTTGGAGGTACTTCGCTGCTTATCTTAGTAGGTGTTGTACTTGATACCCTTAAACAGGTAGAAAGTTACCTTCTTCTTCGTCATTATGACGGTTTAATGAAGAGTGGTAGAATCCAAGGTCGTAGATAGAGTAATCTATATACACTAACGGGAACTTTATAATGTGGATAATCCATTTTTATAAACTACCCTAACGTTCTTTATAAGATGATAGAATTAAAAAATGCCGAGCAAGTCGAACTGCTTCGTGAGAACAACCTTCTTGTTTCAAAAACTCTAGCTTACGTAGGGACTCTAGTAGCTCCTGGTGTGACAACTAAGTTTTTGGACGAAAAGGCTGAGGAGTTTATCCGTTCTCATGGTGCTTTACCAGGCTTTCTTGGTTTATATGGTTTCCCTGCATCGCTCTGTATTTCGGTTAATGAGCAGGTGGTTCATGGTATTCCTTCCTCTTATGTTTTTAAAGAGGGAGATATTGTTTCTGTTGATTGTGGCACTTACATGAATGGTTACTATGGTGATTCAGCATATACATTTGCTGTAGGAGAGGTTTCTGACGAAGTTAAGAAGCTTCTTAAAGTCACTAAAGAGTCGCTTATCTTAGGTGCTCAACAAGCAAAGGCGGGAGCTCGCATTGGCG
>JAWXTR010000036.1:0-25735 GCA_044433365.1 Rikenellaceae bacterium | reverse complement strand
TCTTTGTAATATGAATCACACTTCAAAGTTTGTGTTGTTAAGCACGTTAAGAGTTGTGATTTGCTATTTTTTCTGTATCTTTGTAATATGAATCACACTCACGACTTGCGAATAGTGAATGTGCGAGCAGTTGTGATTTGCTATTTTTTCTGTATCTTTGTAATATGAATCACACTATATATAAATTATTACGTACATATAAAAGAGTTGTGATTTGCTATTTTTTCTGTATCTTTGTAATATGAATCACACTGCTTTATTACCTTTCCTTTTGTGTTACAAGTTGTGATTTGCTATTTTTTCTGTATCTTTGTAATATGAATCACACTTCAATAATAGCATCTACTGCAACTAATGTGTTGTGATTTGCTATTTTTTCTGTATCTTTGTAATATGAATCACACTACGATTTACACAAAGAGCTGATATTCAAGATTTTACAACCATTATTAGAATTAAAAAATGGATGTAAAAATAGAGGGAAATCTGTCGTAATGATGGATTTTCCTCTTTTTAGTTTATGTTGATTTTATTTGTTGTTATTCATATTAATTGAAAATTTTTCAATTTAATAAAATAAATAAGCATTTCTGAACTCCGTAGAGACGTTGGGTCCAACGTCTCCGTAGAAAGCAATTGGTTTTAATATTTTTATGTGGTTTGGTAAGGTTTGATTACAGATGTTAGACCTAACGTCTCTACGGGGTTCGGTTATAAATTCTTCAGTCACAATGTTTATTGTTAAAATAGCTCTAATTGCAGGGTAGGTTCTAAATCTTCAACACTTTTTTTGCCATTAAATAGCTCCATTGTGCTAAATTGTTTGTCGGTAATCGTAATTATTCCCACATTTCCATATTCGGGTAAAATTTTCTTTACTCGCCTTACATGTACATCAGCATTCTCTTTACTTGAGCAATGTCTAATGTATATTGAGAACTGAAACATACTAAATCCATCCTTAATAAGCTCCTTTCTAAAAGTAGCAGCATCTTTACGCTCCTTGCGAGTTTCAGTAGGAAGATCAAAAAATATAAATATCCACATAACCCTATAACCACTAAATTCATTAATCATTTATAATTCATAATTTATAATTTATAATTCACAATTAAGTAGGGTAAAATAATTATTGGTGTATTTTTAAAAGTGCTATTGGAGATGAGATTTTTTGCTATTGAATCGAAAATATAGTGGTTCTATATTGAGATTTAATAGTGAAAAATATCGCTCCAAGAGTGCTATTAAGAATATGGCAATAATTGTTTTACACTACTTAAATCAAACCTCCACAACTTCATTATGAACAACATACCAAACATAGCCGCTGACGGTGGTGTAGCCCATAGAGGTAAGGAGTGTTTTGTAGCCCGTTACCTGTTTGGTGTGTTTTGGGTGGGGCATACCGAATTTGTAGTCGATAACTACTGCCTCGTCGCCGTCGATTAATACTCTGTCGGGGCGGTAGGTGTGATAGCCGCTGCTTTGGGTCATTGGCATAAGTATGTCGTTTTCGGCTTTCACTATCCAACGACTATCGAACCACTCTTTTATAAGTGGATTTTGAAATGCTAGTAGGATGGCATCCATTGTCGAGCTACTATCTTCTACAGATATAATTCCCTCGCTAACCATATCATTAAGAGCCTTACTAACATCATCGCTACAGTCGATACGCTCAAAAAGTTTGTGCATAATCACCCCATAGTGGCGAGGAGATAGGTAGTTAGCTTCGCCCTCTTGGTAGTAACGACGTGTAGATTGGCGGATTTTTAGTTTGTTTGTAAAGTCGTGGCTTGGATACTCTTTTAGGGTTACGGAGTTAGATTTCTTTGCCTTTTTTTCGCTTTTTTGAGCATTTATATCCTGTTTTTCACCCTTTTCAAATCCATCACTACTACTCTCTTTCGTTTTTAATACGCCATCTCTTATAAGAAAATCTACAGAGCTATCAAATTCATCTTCTTTTTTATCTCTCTGGCTAAGCATAATGTATAGCTCTACACAGCTGCGAGTTAGAGCAACATAGAGTATATTTGTGCTTTCGATATACGATAGTAGTGTATAGTCGAGATACGATTTTGAGTATAAACTCTCTTTTAAGATATTTTCGTAATTTACGAGTATATTTCCGATATGGTTAAATGGCTCGCTGCTGCTATTTGCCCAGAATAGAGAGTTTAGCTGAGGCGATAGATTTTGACGAGCAAATGGAAGTATAACCACCTTAAATTCAAGACCTTTTGAGGCGTGCACTGTTGAGATAATCATCGAATTACCACTTTCAGGCATATATATTGCGCTTTTATCGCCTTCGGTGTCCCACCACTCTAAAAATAGCGAAATTTCGGAACTTTCATCGCTCGAAAATGTTACAATTTTTTGGTGGAATGCTTGTAAATAGGACACAATTGTCTCATCATTATCTAATGAGTAGTTCGAAACTATCCTTTCAAAACATTGATTTAGAGGATAATATTTTAGGGAGTGGATAAATTCATAATCCTCTTTGCTTAGCTCTTTTTCGTAGCTATTGTAGCGTAGGGTGTTGAATGTTAAGCTATCGAGATTTCCCGCTTTTAGGTCGGCTGTTTGTGATGCTCTCATAATGGCAACAATCAACCTAACAGTGTCGCAATATGATAGTTTTAGAGCTTCGCTCGATACAAAATCGTAGCAAATAGGGTTGATTTCGCCTTTCTCTGCTATCTCGCTGCGATATTTTATGATATGGTCGGCTACTGCTGCTGCCTCTTTCTTGGTTCTTACAAGAATTGCTATATCGCCTGCCGAAAATCCTCGTCGCTGAGCATCTTCTATGTTTTCTATCATCTTGATTAGATGCTCATCGGTAGTATAATCGCAATAATCTACCGAAATATATCCATTTCCTGCGGTTGCTCTTGGGCTGACCTCTTGATATAAATCTTCGTAGGCATTTTTTAGAATATCATGATTATGGTCGTGGTAGTGGTGGTCGATATAGCCACTTTCGAGTGCAGAAGATAGTTTTTCGTTTAGATTGTTTGATGCAGCCTCTACAAATCGAGCCATAAAACAGTTGTTGAAGTCGATAACGTTTGGCTCGCTTCGCCAATTTGTGGTTAACGATTCGAGTGGTGCTATCTGCTCCTTGCTAAGTATATCATCTGTTAAATCGCCCCCTAACAATCGCCAGTTTCCGCCTCGCCATCCATAAATCGACTGTTTTACATCGCCCAGAAGGGTTACAGTTGTTCCCTCACCTGAGGATAGGGAGTTGTTGATAAGCGGAACGAAATTTTTCCACTGCTGCGTAGATGTATCTTGAAACTCATCTATCATATATTTGGTAAATGTAGTTCCAATTTTTTCGTATATAAATGGCGCATCGTTTTCGTTGATAAGCTCTGAGAGCACTCGCATAGATTGGCTTAGCATCATCGAACCGCTATCACGATTTATATCGTTTATCTGGTCGCTAATACGTCCAAGTAGCAGAAATGGTCGATAATTTTTCAAAACCACTGAGCACGAATTTCTAAATAGCTCTGTATTGTCGAGCATTGTAATTAGCTCATAAAGTTCAGTTATAATCTCCTCTTTTGAAATTTCGTCTACCCCTTTGCCCCATTTCTTTTCGCCTATTGCGGTGGAAAGAGTGGTTTTGCCATAGGCAAAGCTTTTACGAGCCGATATTTTATTAACGTCGCCCATAAAACTTCGAGATTTGCCGGGAAGTTGCTCCCCAGTAATATTATAGGTTGCAACCAAATTTTTTACATGAGTTGCCTTTGCACAAATTTCGCCAATTGTGCTTTCGAAGCTCTCTTCGATAACTTTAAATAGACCAAGATGCGACTCATCGGCTGCTGTAAACTTTTCGTCGGCAATTTTGCGTGCTAATTTTACAACTACACGTTTTACATCGGCAGCTTTACCATTTTTTAGATTATTACCGATTATAGATTCAAGCATTTTCCACAACTCTCTATCTTGCTTCGATTTGTCGAGAAGTTTGTCGATAGCCATTTCGATAATATAATCGTTGTCGAATTTGATATTGTAACCGCCCTCTAAACCCAGCTCTTTTACAAATGAGCGGATGATTTTTTGAAAAAATTTGTCGATTGTAAGGATGCTAAATAGCGAATAGTCGTGAAGAATATAGCTAAGGGCACGAGCAGCGTTCTCTACAATTTTACCTCGATTTATGCGGCTATCCTTGCAAAATTCGTCGTAAAACGGGTTTGATTCTCCGACTTTTAGGTGGCTAAGCTCGAAAAGCTCTCGAAGTATACGCTCTTTCATCTCTGAAGTAGCCTTATTTGTAAAGGTTACCGCTAAAATATTGCGATAGCTTTCGGGTGAGATTATCAATCCTCGAATATACTCTAATGTTAGTCTATATGTCTTGCCTGAGCCTGCTGAGGCTTTTATTATTTGGAGTTGTCCCATTTATTAAATTTTAAACTACAAATTTATAAAAAAATAAGAACTTTCGTTTAATTAAGAATAATTATTTTTATTTTTAAAAAAAAGTTGTAAATTTGTGGCTAATAATAAATTTAAATTATTGCCTTTGCAAATAGAGACAATATCAATCTAAACGTTAACCTATGAAAAAAATAGTAACTATTTCTGCTGTATTTCTTACATTACTATCTTTCTCTCCAATATCTGCATCTGCACAAATTGAATATCGTGAAGTTCCTACAGAGTGGCAACACCTTGTTGAAGGAGGTAGCTTTATAGATAGAATTATGCCTATGCCTAAAGGTAAATTATCTATGGATAGTTGGGGTGCGCTTAATGTGCAACCTCGCTATATTGATAATGGTATTGAGGATAATAAAATATCATATTGGGGTGGAAATATTGTTAAGGAGAGTGATAATAAATACCACCTTTTTGTGAGTGGATGGTACGAAAACAACCCTCGTGGTCACATGGGTTGGTATGATGCCTCTTATGTATTTCATGCCACTTGCGACAACTCTATTGGTCCATTTATCGTTCAAGATACTCTTGGTCATGGTCATAATACCGAGATTGTTAAGCTTAAAAATGGCAAATTTATGGTTTATCATATCGGCGGACGTGGCGGCGATGAACATACCGACTGCCTACGCTATATTTCCGACAATCTTAATGGTCCTTGGACTCAAGAAGAGCTAAAATGGAATCTTCGTGACCGCTCTCGCCATGATGGCGTGGGGGGTACAAGTCAAGGTAACTGGTATCATAATATGAGTTTTACAACTCGTGAGGATGGTTCGGTAGTGATGGTCAATCGTGGCGGTAAAATATTTATTAGTCGTGATGGATTAGAGGAGTTTGGCTGTATATCTGAAAATACAGTATATCCTAAAACTGCTGGACGATATGAAGATCCGCTAATTTGGCGTGATAATGTGCAGTATAATATGATTGTAAACGATTGGATTGGTCGTACTGCTTTCTATCTTCGCTCGAAAGATGGAGTAGATTGGGTTGCCGACCCTGGTCAGGCTTATGTGCCGGGAGTATCGGTGCATGAAGATGGAAGAGTGGAAGATTGGTATAAATATGAGCGTGTACGTGTGCTTCAAGATGAGTGGGGACGTGCCGAGCAGATAAATTTTGCTGTTATCGACACTATCAAAATGGACGACCTACCTAACGACAATCATAGCTCAAAAAATATAGGTATGCCTCTCAATAAAGGTCTACTTTTGGAGGTGTTAAACAGCGAACCTTTCACACGTAAAACTAAAGAGATTTTGGTGAAAATTAAGGCTGAAAAAGGGTTTAATCCTGCTGAAGATTTGGATATTGAGTCGCTCCATTTTGGCGCATCTTCAGAGGTGAATTTTGGTCGTGGTGCTAAGGTGTTAAAAACCGAAAAATCGGGCGATGATTTGATAGTTGTCTTTAGCGGAGAAAATCACTGCATTGCAGAAGATGAATTTGCCCCAAAACTTCTCGGAAAAGATAAAAATGGAGAGATGGTATTTGGGTATAGCCGATTAAAATGGATAGATTACAACCCTGCAATTTTATCTGCTCTAAAACCTACTGTTAGTGGTAGTAAAATGTATGTAGAGATTGAAAATCTTGGCGTTTCGGCTTCAAAAAGCAGCTTTGTAACTATTTCAAGCTATAATAGTGACGGAGTGCAAACTCAGGTAGGAAGTGCAGTTGTAAAGGCTATTGAGCCTTACGGAAAATGCAAAGTTGCAATCAATTTGGATGTTAAAGCTACTGAGCTTATTGGTAAACCGATAGTTGTTAAAATTGGAACTGGTGTAGAGAGTAGCTCCTCTTTTAGAGTTGAATTATAATACAACAGATAAATGAGAAAAAAAATTAGATGTTTTAAAGGCTCGGCAACAGTTTTGTCGCTGCTTTTTTCTGCAATTTCAGTATCGGTAGCTGCTCAAGAGAGCGTTGTTACTGATGGAAACGGTATTCGTAATGTTATAAATGCCGATATTGCAGGTAAAGAGATGTTGTACATCTCAGAAATTGATAGTTCGGTTGCTCTTTATACCGCAGAGGGTAAAAAAGTGTGGTCGAAAAGTGTTGAAAATTCCGGATTGAATTTTGAAATTGTTGCTGCCGAAATTACTGGCGATAGTGAAGATGATCTGCTACTTGCAAATGGTAATGGCTCAGTATATGCTTTTAGTAGCAAAGGAGAGCTGCTTTGGCAATATACACCCGACACTAAAGTAAGATTAAGTGAGGTTGCAGTGGTTGGGAAAGGCAAAAATGCTAAAATATTCACTGGTGGTAATAACTTTATACTATACGAAGTTGATGCAAATGGTAAAGAGCTGTCGCAAACTGCCATAAAAGGTACTGTAAGAAAAATCGAAAGTGGTAATTTTATCGACAAAGATAAAGAGTCGCTATTTGTGTTCACTTATGAACATGACAAATACCGCTCTTCGTTTTTCGGTTATATAGACCCAACGACAAAAGAGATTGTAAAATCGGGTTCAATATCGGATGTATATAAAGGGGGGATTATGGTTCAAGATCTTAAAGTTTCTGACCTAAATAACGACGGTAAAGATGATTTACTATTCTCTGGAGCAAGTGGTGGAGCTATCTGCTTCGGTATGGATGGCAACTTAAAGCCTATATTTACTTTCGAGGCAACCAGAGAAGATTCACAACGTTATGCCTATGGAAAATCGGTAAGTTTAACCCCTTATCGTGATGAAATTATTGTTCAATATGGTGGTGTGATTTATCTTATAAACAATAGAGGCGAATTTTTAAGCAAATCGGGTGCTCCATATCGTGGAATAATTTACAACGATTTAGTTTTCCTCTCTGATACAAAAAAACTAATTGGCGCAGGTCAAATTGGCGGTGATAACTCGCTTTACTACTACGATTTAACCGATAGTAAGTGGTCACGTACTGAACAGCAGATTGCCGGTCGACAGCTTGAGGTTGTTGAAAATGTAGAGACTCTCTACAATCAAGCCCTTAACTTTGAGCGTCCTTCGTATCAGAAAAAAAGCGATAAAAGCTATCGCATGATGCTAGGTGCTGCTATTATAGAGGACGACCAAGTGCATTGGGTTGAGACTAAAAGCGACCCAAAAATGAGCTGGCTCGATAGCAATGTTGCAAAACTTGATGGTGGAAATCTTGATATTATAACCGAATATATCGTTACCGAAAATTACGACAGAACAGCTTTAGTAGCATCGTTAGGCGAGATAGCTCTTCGAAAAGATACTCGCAAACCATATACTTTAACCCAAAAACAGATTGTAGATTGGGCTGCGGAGCAAGAGAAAAATGGAAATAATTTCTCTATCTGGGCAGGACACGGTAGCGACCCTCTATTTATGGATATTACAACTCTTGAAAAGATTGTTGAAGTGGCTCCAACCTGTTGCTATGGTTTTCTATACGCTGAAATGCAAAATACAGAAGATAATAGGGTGAAATATTTTGTCGAAACTTGTGTGCCACGTTTGGCAACAGCAATTCGCAAAAATAAAAGTAATGCAAAGCTATATTTCCGCTACAAAAATATGTTCTGGGCAGCAGATTGCCACACCGACCTTTGGCGTAAGATGTTCTTCTCTGGTGAGTATGCCGATATTTTAGTTCCATCGGCTGAGGATACCAATAATAGATTGCAAGATAGCAATTTCTCAGGTCGTGTAGGTATGTTTGCCTCTGGTTATGTAGACGATTATGCAATGCGCCTCGTAGACGACAACCCTACTAGCTGGCGACCACTCTCTCCAGGAGGTCAACGCTCCGTTTCGCCATATCTTCGTAATGCAGCTTTAATGATGGCTTACGGATGTCGTTATGGTGTATTGTTTGATATAAACTACTTCGAAGAGCCGGGTTATAACGCACTATTTGCACTTATGAAATCGGGGGTTTTGCCAGTTGTGGATAAAGAGGATATACTTTCGATTGGTTCATGGCATTTGATGGGCGATGTAGATGTTGAATACCATGAAAGCAATATTAATAATGGTCACGACCTTACTCCATACCTTGAAGAGGATAACAATAAAGTGTTCTCAAATGCTGGTGTGCATTGGTGTGGTGCTACAGTGCCAGAGTACGACTACTCTAAAATGATGGGGGTAGATTATCGTTGGCTTAACTTTATGCCAACTATGCCTAATGGTATGATTCCGATTACCGACAAAGATTACGAACCTATCTTAAAGAAAAATAAAGCGGACTACTGTATGAGTAATGTAAGTGTAGGCTATATTAAGGGTAAAGAGGTTGAGGCAAAAGAGTTTGGCTCTTACATGAAAAATATTGTCGAAAAAGGTGCAAAAAAAATGATAATGAGAGTAGAAGGTGCCTCGTGGGGCTTAATCAAAATTGACGATACACATGCACGTCTAGTACTTGTAGATTCTGGTTACATCGACCCTAAAGATAACAAAGCTACAATCTATTTTCAAACTAAAAAACCAATTAGCGGAATTGATATCTTAACAAAAGAGAAATTTTCGACTCAAAATAGCGACAAACTAGAGGTGGTAGTTCCTGCTGGCACAATGCGCTTTATCGATTTTGAGTATAGCGACTCACTTTAGTGAGTTTTTACTGAGTTTTTCTTTTAAGACTTTAATAAAGCCTTAAAAAAAACTCTCAAAATCCACAGTTTATAAACTCCCCTTAAAAAATCTCGTTGCAAATTATGTAACGAGATTTTTTCATATTATATAAATTAAGGGAACTTCTAAAAATTGGATTTTAACGCTTTTTCATTTTGAGGCTTCATCTTTGAATTTTGCAAAATGCACCGTAGACACCACTACGCCCACATTTTGCAAAATCCAAATCTAAAACCCCAAAATAAAAAATCGAATAAAACCAATTATTAGAACTCCCCTTAAATTTAAAATTAAGTCTTAAAATTTTATAATAATTGGATTATTATAAAAATAATTGTATATTTGCAATTATAAACTTCTAAAACAGATAAAATAATGAAAAAGAGTTGCTTATTCCTACTAACTTTATTAGTACTACTCTTTATTTCATGTAGCAGCCCAGCAACCCATGATAGTTTGTTAAAAATAGAGTTAGATAAGAATATCGAGGATTATCCAACTATGGATGAATCAGATATTTCGATAAATTATAAAATTTTCACTTTTGAGGGAGAATCTACAAAGCAGATAATTCCGAAGATTGATAAACTTATTAGATTTGATGGTAATGTATATATACTATCAAAAGTGATGGGTAAAGGCGGTCTTTATATCTTTAAAGAGGATGGAACATTTATAAAAAAACTAAGTAGTGGTAAGGGACGAGGCGAATTTTTTGCAGCTTGTGATTTTATTACAGATGAAAGCAAAAAGAGATTAGAGGTGTTGGATAAATTTTGTGCAATATATAGCTACTCTCTTGGTGGTGATTTTATTAGTAAAAGTTCTTTTCCTCAAATGGATGTAAGTAGTGTAAAACAATTATTGCCATATTCTTAATAGCACTCTTGGAGCGATATTTTTCACTATTAAATCTCAATATAGAACCACTATATTTTCGATTCAATAGCAAAAAATCTCATCTCCAATAGCACTATTAAAAATACACCAATAATTATTTTACCCTACTTAAATGAGTTTGTAAAACTTAGTGATAAACAATATTTACTGTTCACTTCAAATCACTTGTCAAAATTAGATAATGATACATATCTTAAAAGAATTAATGATGGCAAAATAGAACAAGAGTATTTAGACAAGCCTAAAAATTTACGAAATATACTTATGGGAAGCCATTTCTATAAAAATAGTGATAACTTATTTAGTCAAGGAATTTATGGTGATACGCTTTATAATTTTAATATTATGGAGATGAGGCTAGAGCCGTATGTTCAAATTTCGCCTGTTGAGAATATTAATAGTAAATTGATTAAAAAGGGTCTTAAAAGCTCAGATTTAGATAATTTTTTATGTTTTAATAGCTTTAGAACTTTTTGTAACGACGATTTTTACTCATTTTCTGTTTTCAAAGATAAAACTTACAATATATTTTATGATACACAAAATAAAAAGGCTTATAGACATCTTTTAGATGGAGTGCCTTATATCGGATACTCCTTTGCAGGTTATGATAGCGAGGGAGAATATTTTTCTATATCGCCAGAAATTATTGATAAAGTAAAACCAGAGCTTACATCAACTAAAAAAGGTAAAGAGATATTCGATGCCATTTCAGAAGCAGCTAGTGACGATAGTTCGAAATTTAATCCTTATGTTCTGTTTTTGTCTTATGAGTAATGCCAATAAAGGTTTGAAAAACTTTCTTCCTCTTTTAGCGAGCGGAGCGAAGCCGTGAGTGAAAACGAACGATTTTTGCCAGCCCAAAGGGCGTGCTTTTTCTAAAAAAGCATTAACAAAAGTTATTTTTTACAACTCTGATTGCAAAAATAGTTCAAAATAGCTCGAAAATTTCAAACCTTTATTCGCATGAGTAGTGGTATTTAATGTTATAAGATAAAACATTTCAAAGATAACAATTGTAATGATAAAAAAATAATCTACACTATTGTACAGAGTTCAAATTTAGAGAAGTGTGAGATTATTGGATTTAAGATGATTTAAGGAAATTGCTAAAATTTCTCAAAACCTATAGGGGAGTTCTTATAATTGGTTTTATTCGAATTTTTATTTTGAGGTTTTGGATTTGGATTTTGCAAAATGTGAGTTCATCGTCTCGAAGAGCGATGAAAGCGTGTTTTTGTTCACTTTTTCTAAAAAAGTGTAAAATATAGTTTTTTGTTACCTTCATTTTTGCACTTTTGTGCAAAAATGAAGGTAATTTAGAAGTTTTTTAAGCACGTAACTATTTGTAAATTAACTCGATATTAGTTTTGCGAATGACCCCATCCAAAAGGGTTTATTAATTTGCTGCCAATTTTGTAAATTAATAAACCCATTTAAGTTATATAAATCTTGTATTCAATCTAAAACCGTTTAAAAACTTTACGGTCGATTTGAGCTTCGCAGCTATTTTCTATTGAGTCGTCGAGGGCATGGAATAGGTCGTAGTCCAGTAGCTTTTCAACCTCATCGACTGTTGTGATATACTCCATAAAATCTGAATCGGCTCCTGTTATATTTGGCATAAGAAATGCTACTGTTTTATACTCTCCGTCGTGTTTCATAGCGATTGCTTTATAGATATATTGCGGAATTGCTACGCCATTACCAATTCTAGAGATGGGACGGTTGCTGTTATCACGAAGAATCGAACCTGTTACGATATGAAGAGAATCATATTTTACAGCCCACTCCCTTACCTGTTGTTCTAGCTGATTTAGCGTACCACGATTGAGCGAAGGAGTTTGTGGGGTGATATTTGAAAATAGGAAAGTAGCATCATTTTCAGCTCTACTATCATTTCTATCAGCCGATGGAAGCATGTGACCTCTATCGTATCCGGAGCGAGTATAATCTTTGTCTTTTGCTGTTGGTGCCCCCAATCTCTCATAGCGAATATCCTCTTTAAAGCTCTTAGCACGCTCTACTAACGATATTTTTGCCTCATCTCGTGTCAAAACATACGCCACAAATAGTGGTATTTTCTCTTCGGGTAAAAATTGGATATAATAGCGTGCATCGCTATTGTAGGTAAGATATGTAGAATCGGAAATAGTTGGTAGTTCGAGCCTACCACCCACAACTACCTGTTTAGCGGTGGTGGTTGTAGTTGATTTTGAGCTTTTGCTCTCAGAATTATTATTTTCTGACTCTTTACTACTATTTATCTTAGAGTCGTAACTATCCTTGATTTTTTCGGCAATATCACCAGCCTTTTTAGCTAAATCTTGGCCTGTTTCTTTACCCTTATCGAGAGCTTTTTCAACCTTTTTGGCTGCATTTTCGCCCACTTTTTCGATTTTATTACCAGCTCTTTGCAACTGTTTCTCTTGCGATGTATCGCCAAGAAACTGCGGTAGCAAATAGAGCGCACACACTACCAAAATAGCCAATAATAATGCCACTAGATAGTAATCTTTACTCCCATTTTTTCTCTTTTTTGCCATAGTTTTTAGTTTTTTGACCTTTATTAAATGTGATTTTTGAAATTAAGCTGCAAAATTAACAAAATTGCAAGAAATACAACATTTTTTGTTAAAAAAAGGTTAATTGACAAAATAAACCTCTTTTTGTTATGTAGTTTGAAAAATTTAATCTATTTTTGTCAAATACTAATTTTAATTTTATCAATGGGATTACTAATATTCTATTTAACTGTAGCACTATCTATTTCTTTTGTCTGCTCCGTACTAGAAGCAGTATTATTATCAGTAACATCTTCATATATCTCTATGAAAGAGAGTGAGGGGGCGAAAAATGTAAAAACTCTTAAAAATCTAAAAGAGAATATCGACCGACCTCTATCGGCTATTCTATCTTTAAATACTGTTGCACACACTGTCGGTGCTGCTGGTGTTGGAGCGCAAGCAGGATTGGTGTTTGGTGAGGCATATTTCGGTTTAATTTCAGCAATTTTAACAATTCTAATTCTTGTTCTTTCGGAGATTATCCCAAAGACCCTAGGTGCATCATACTGGAAAGCTATCGCTCTTCCTGCTGCTCCACTTGTAAAGTTTTTAATTACAATTTGCTACCCTTTAGTATGGGTTTCTGAGTTTATCACTAGGTTGATTGCTCCAAAAAGCAAAGGCTTAACTGTAAGTCGTGAAGAGGTGTCGGCAATGGTCAATGTAGGTGCTGCTGAGGGGGCTTTCCACTCAAAAGAAAATATCATAATTCAAAATCTTATCCGCCTTGAGGCTATTAAGGCAAAAGAGATTATGACCCCTCGTGTGGTGGTGGAAGTGGAGTCGGAAGAGACAACTCTTCGTGAATTTAACGACAAAACTACAAGTCACAACTACTCTCGTATTCCAATCTATGGCGGCGACAACAAAGACAACATTACAAGTTATGTTTTAAGACAAACTATCCTCGAAAACTTGGCTGCCGACAATTTCGATATGAAACTGAAAGATATTTCTCGTGAAATTCTCACCTCTCCCGAAACTCGCTCTATAGCATCGCTATGGGAGAGATTAATAGCAAAAAAAGAGCATATTTCGCTAATTATCGACGAATATGGTAGCTTTGAGGGAATCGTTACAATGGAGGATATTATCGAAACAATTATAGGTCTTGAAATTCTTGACGAAAAAGATAGCATCGAAGATATGCAGCAATACGCACGTGAGCGTTGGGCTAATAGACGTAAAAAATTAACTAAAGGGAACTTCTAAAATCTGACTTTCGGAGCTTTTCCGTTTTAAGGCTTCATCTTTGGATTTTGTAAAAAAAGGCGGTAAGAGCCACTACAGCCTATATTTGCAAAATCTAAATCTAAAGCCTTAAAACAAAAAATCTCTCAAAATCCAGAATTTAGAACTCCCCTAAATAAAATTATTATTATGATTAGATTAAATGCTTTTGCTCTAGTAAGTGAGCAAAATAGAGAGGAGTTTGTAACTCTAGCAAAAGAACTTGTAGCAGCATCGCAAAAAGAGGATGGTTGCATCGCTTACGACCTTTTCGAGAGCGCAACACGCCCAGAAGTTGTAATGTTTTGTGAAACATGGAAAGACGACGAAGCTCTAAAAGCACACGACAACTCAACTCACTTCACAACAATAGTTCCAAAACTAGCCGCTCTTGGCGAAATGAAACTTGAGAGATTTGAGTTTTAAAAGTATTATAACCTCAAGTACTTAAACAGATAGAAGTTTATTTATGGATATATTTAAAAAAAATAGTTATGATTATTTTATAGATTACGTAAAAGGACTTTCGATTATATGTGTAGTGCTTACTCACAATCTACCAATGATTTGTCGTAAACCGTCTTTATTTGAACTATAGGGAAAGCAGGCTGTTCCTTTGTTTTTATTGATACAGGTATTTCATACGACGAGATATTTTGACGATGGACAAAAGTCGTTAAATGATCACTTTAATTTTGGTAAAATTTTTAAAAGGATAATATTGCCTTTTCTCGTATTGTATTTGTTTCAATTATCGGTGTATGCAGTAACTGGGAATTTAACTGTAGATATATTAAAAGGATTCATCATGCATGCTGGTATGGGTCCAGGCTCTTACTATGTTTGGATATATCTTCAATTCTGGGTTATTATCCCCTTTATCTTGTTGATTTACAATAGATTAAATAAATTAATGGGGGGGGTAAAATATTTGCCTTGTTGTTTATAGGTATTTCTGTGGCTCTTGAAGTAATATGTTCATATGTCAACATGCCTCAATTTATATATAGATTAAGTAGGGTAAAATAATTATTGGTGTATTTTTAATAGTGCTATTGGAGATGAGATTTTTTGCTATTGAATCGAAAATATAGTGGTTCTATATTGAGATTTAATAGTGAATAATATCGCTCCAAGAGTGCTATTAAGAATATGGCAATAATTGTTTTACACTACTTATTATTCTTTAGATATTTATTTTTAATCTATTTAGGTATTTACCT
The DNA here is from genome assembly GCA_044433365.1 of Rikenellaceae bacterium. Classification (GTDB taxonomy): domain Bacteria; phylum Bacteroidota; class Bacteroidia; order Bacteroidales; family Rikenellaceae; genus CAMQVM01. Next base: position 10,735 of record JAWXTR010000036.1, on the reverse strand, counting down.
TTATTATGGTCACAATAAGATAACAATTTGGCAGAAGCTCCTAGGTTTTGCTGGTTTAATATTTTTGATTATTCAAGCATATTTTAAGTTTGATTTACAACCGTATATCTGCAATACAAATTATGAATGGAAAGTTGCTCATTTCCCTACATATTTTTATGTAATATTTCTATTATTACCATTTATTAAAACCTATTATTTAAAATCAAAATTAATTGAAGAGATAGGTCGCTACTCTTATGAAATTTTTTTATTACAGATGTTTGTATTTACCTTTTGGCCTAAGATATTTTATCCTATATCGAAATTAATCGGCAATTCACATATAACAGTTTTATTGAATATTATTGCAACAACCGTATTTAGTATTGCACCTGTTCTGTGTTATAAAAGATTACACTGCAAGAATATATAAAAATGTCAGAAACATATAAACAAGACACCAACCGTATAAGAAAAATACGATTATGTTGTATATAAGGATGTTTATTACAATGGGCGTATCCTTACTTATCGTATTATCATTCAAATTCTTGGTGCCAATGACTTCGGAATTTATTACGTTGTTGGAGGTGTTGTAGTTATGTTATTATTCTTGAATAGCTCTCTATCGACAACGACACAGCGATTCCTTAATTTTGAAATGGTGAGGGCAAATGCACAAAGGCTACGAGAAACACTCTCAATAGCATTTTTATTCATCTATTTATTGTGGCAAAGAATCGCTGAATTTCCACTCACAGCTTCGCTACGCTCGCAAAAAGCGGAAGAAGGTTTTTCGTGCCCTTTATTGGCATTTATAATAAAAAGTGGGTGACCCACAATCAAAATCCAAAAGAATACCCCTACTCGCAAGCGTTGTGCATAGGGGTATTCGTCGTATATTGTGTAATTTCAAGTAAAGGGAACTTCTAAAATCTGGATTTTTAAAGATTTTAGAACTTCCCTTAAAAAATTAAAAAAAAATTTGTATATTTGAACTTTAAATAGAAAGGTAAACTTTTCAAAATTACTTTAAGACTTTAACTATGATTTTTAAATTTCGCATGCTATCTGATGAAGATGAGAACTTTATTAGAGATTATGAGATTTCGTATGATGCTACAATAAAGGATTTGCACACGTTGATATGCAATGATATTGATTATGATGCTGAGGAGATGTGTTCGATTTTCTTGTGCGACGAGGGCTGGATGAAGCTACGTGAATTTACACTTTTTGATATGGGTGTAGGCGGTAGTGATGCCATTGACGGCGATGAACAGTCGCTTCCTGTGGCTATGGATAGTGTGCTACTTGGGCAGGCGGTTCGTACAAAATTTGCACGTCTGCTTTTTGTGTTTGACCTATTTGAAGATAGAGCCTTTTTCTTAGAGCTTTTAGAGGCAAAAGAGGGCGAGGAGGGCAAAGAATATCCACGTCTACTTTTTGCTAATGGCGAGGCTCCCGATCAGTTTGATGCTTCGCAAAGCGTAGCTAATCGCTCGATATTTGATGAGGCAATGGACGATTTTTCCGATTTTGGAGGTGACGACGACTATTACGATGACGAATATTAGTAACGATATAGATTATAGCAAAAAAGAGCTTATTGTAGTTGTTGGTCCAACCGCCTCTGGTAAGACCGACCTTAGCATTGAGCTTGCAAAACGATACTCTACAGAGATAATTTCGGCAGATTCTCGCCAATTTTTTAGACAAATGAGTATCGGCACTGCTGCACCCTCTGCTGAGCAGCTTTCTGCGGTAAAACACCACTTTATCCACTGTCGTGATGTGTGGGAGGATTATGCAGCAGGTCAATTTGAAAACGATGCTATAGAGCTTCTCGACACGCTCTTTTTAACTCACGATAAAGTGGTAGTTGTAGGTGGTTCGGGTCTATATATTGATGCTCTTTGCAAAGGTTTTGACGATATTCCAACTGTTGATAATAATTTACGTGAGGAGCTTAATGAGCAGTTTAAAAGCGGTGGTTTAGAGCCTCTGCTTGAAGAGCTAAAGCTCAGAGATGAAAAGTTTTACGTGCTGGTTGATAGAGCCAACCATAAACGTGTAATCAGAGCATTAGAGGTATGTAGAGCAACGGGTAAACCATACTCTGAGCAGCGAAAAGGCGAGGGCAAAAAGCGTAACTTTAAGATAAGAAAAATAGGAATAAATCTTGATAGAGAGTATCTCTACGATAGAATTAATCGTAGGGTGGATATTATGATTTTAGAGGGGTTGGAGGCTGAGGCAAAGTCGGTATATGAGTATCGTGACTACAACTCTCTAAAGACTGTCGGTTATCGTGAGATTTTCGACTATTTTGATGGTAAAACTTCGCTCGAAAACGCTATAGAGATGATTAAACAGAATAGCCGTCGTTATGCAAAACGACAAATGACTTGGTTTAGGCGTGATAGCGAAATAGAGTGGTTAAATAGCGGTGATGCGAGTAGTATTAGATAGTAAAATTCCCTATATTAAGGGGGTATTAGAGCCATATTTTGATGTAGAATATTTAGAGGGTGAAGAGATTTCACCCTCTAATCTTATTGATTGCGATGCAATGGTGGTTCGTACACGTACAAAATGCTCTAAGGAGCTTCTTAGCGGAAGTAAAGTGAAATTTATTGCCACTGCAACGATAGGTTTCGACCATATCGATATGGATTATTGCAAAGCCAACTCTATTGAGGTAGCAACAGCGGCTGGGTGTAATAAAAGTGCTGTTTTGCAATATATTTTAACTGTTTTATCCACTTTAAAAGTTACCCCAAAGCAGACAACTGTGGGGGTAATAGGTTATGGAAATATCGGTTCGTTACTTGTAGAGGTACTTTCTGGTTTGGGGTTTAGCACTATGTTTTACGACCCTTTTAAAGCATTAGATAGGGGGGTATCGCTAGAGAATCTACTACAAAATAGCGATGTTGTCACAATGCACACTCCGCTTACTTCTGAGTGCGATTATCCCACCTTAAATCTAGCTAATTCCAATTTTTTTGAGAAGATAAAAACAGGCGCAATCTTTATAAATAGCTCACGTGGTGAGGTTGTCGATGAAAATGCTTTGCTTTCTGCTATTGATAGTGGCAAAGTAAGTGCAGCAGTGATTGATGTATGGCGCAATGAACCACACATCAATCAATTACTGCTTCAAAAAGCTACATTAGCGACAACTCATATCGCTGGCTATTCTCGTCATGGTAAAGAGCGTGCTACAGAGATGGCTGTTAGAGCTTTAGGTGATAAATTCGATATTAAGAAGCTAAAAAGCTGGTCTGTCAACTCAAAAAAATCGGAAACAGTGGAGCCAACTTGGGAAAATATTCAAAAGGTGTCAACTCAATACTTCGACATTAAAAAAGAGAGCCAAACCCTAAAACAAAACCCCCAACTATTCGAAAAAATCCGTAAAGATTACCATTTTCGTGAGGAGTTTTTGGAGGTTAAAGAATAAAAAGAATTTCTATGTTCTAAATTATAGAAGTTTCCTTTACTCAAAGTAGGAGATGCTGCAAATAAATCCAATTACAAAAGTGATAACAAACAGTATGACTCCCACAGTAATCCATTTTTCTTGCGACTTGAGAAACTCTTCTGCGTCGTTCCAATTACCAGCTTTCCATGCCCATTCATTGCCCTGTCGACCCAGTGATATGGATAAACCCAATACTAGACCCCAACCAATATATGGAATTAAACCTAAAACAATCATTAATAAAGGCCAATAAATCCCATTGAAAACTGCCCATATCCAACCACAAAGAAATGCTCCCCAGTTCCATTTTTTTATCTGCTCAGGAACCTCATCTCGATTTTTATTAACTTGTTCAACATCTTTATAGGTACTACTAGGCTCTTTTGGCTCAATTTTGCAACTATCAATTTGTTGTTCTATATGCCTATCAGCTTGAGTTGCAGCACACTCATTTGCGTACATACCCTCAAAATCTAATTCGCTTGCAGGCATCCACTTACCATTAAGATTATCCTCTGTTACCAAAGCATTTGGTTTTAAACTAAGAGCCAATATCTCTTTAGTTGAAAATGGTCCATAAGTAGAGTCACCGTTTTTAATATAAAATTTATACATTTTTTAAAATATTTTACTTAATTTTAGGGGAGTTGCAAAATCTCTCAAAATCCAAAATTTAGAACTCCATCTATGTTAATGCGTTAAAAATCAAATTTATTAGGAGTTTTCTAAAATAATAATGATATTATTATTACTATTATTATTGTTCCTATTACACCCACACATCCATTTGGTCCACATCCACTATTTCCACCACCCATATAAAACCCATCCTCGGGGTTCATTTCTCTGTATAACTCTTCTTGTTCGTCCATTTTCTTAAAATTTAATTTAATATTTAATTTACTTATGCAAAGGTGCAGTAAAACAGAAAGCAAATCAAGTTCATAATGGTTCATTTTTATTTTATTACTATTTTTTTGAAAAAAACTACTAACTTTGTCGTGAAAAATTGTAATTTATGAATAAAGATATTCCGCAAATAAATTTTCTACTAAAGGAGGTTGAGATATATCATAAACGACCGATTCTGACAACTACAGATTTTGAGGCACTAAGTACTATTATCGAACATGAGATAAATGAGTATATTTCTGCTTCAACATTAAAGAGATTGTGGGGATATGTATCGGATAAGCACAAGCCAAGAGTATATACACTCAATGTATTGGCAAAATATATTGGCTATGAAAGTTTTCAACAATTTTGTGATAAATTAATTGATGAAAAAGCCATAAATTCTCAATTTTTTAACACCAAACAGGTTTTATCTTCGCAGCTTACAATCGAGATTAATTTAGAAATCGGGTGGTCACCAAATAGATATTTGTTGCTTCAATACTTGGGTGAAGATTATTTTAAAGTAGTAGAATCGAGAAATTCCAAACTAATTGAAGGAGATATTTTTACAGCTAATAATTTCATGCTTAACTTTCCTCTTTTTTTGCCTTATGTAATTAGAGGTGATGAAAAATTACCCTCGTTTATGGCTGGGCAAAATGGTGGATTAACAGTTCTTAATGTTTTAACGAACTTCTAAAGAGAACTTTTGAGAACTTCTAAATTTAATTAACTATATATGAATAACAACGACACATCTGGTTTTTTAACCAACGACAAAATCGAAAATTATAGCACCGATATCAAATATGAGCTTATATACAATTCTCAATATGGATATAATGCCATTTACAAAACAGTCCGTCAGCTTAAAACCATAATAATAAAGGCATTAAAGCCCGAATTTATAGGCAATCCGATATATGAATTACTTCTGCAAAAAGAGTATGATTTGGTCGCAAATTTAAATCATCCAAATATTTGTAGTTTTTTTGGCTTTGAAAAATTCGATTTGATTGGCTCGGCTATAGTTATGGAGTATATCGATGGTCTTACTCTCGATAAGTTTATAGATAATAATGAGCTAAATGAACTTAAAATAGATAGAATTGCAACTCAAATATGTAGCGCACTTACTCATGCGCATGATAAACAGATAATACATAGAGATTTAAAGCCTCAAAATATATTAATTACAGCAAATGGAGAAAATGTAAAAATAATCGATTTTGGTTTTTCTGATAGCGATAGCCATGTTGCATTTAAACAGCCTGCTGGCACCCTAAAATATGCTTCACCTGAGCAAATAAACGGTGAAACTCTCGATAATCGTAGTGATATTTATGCTCTCGGTATCGTTTTGAATGAACTTTGTAGGGGTAAACCAAATCGAAAATATCGAAATATAATCGATAAATGTTGTCAAAAAAACAGAGAAGATAGATACCAAAATTGTAAGCAGATAGAGGATAAGATTAATAAAAAAACATCATATAAATTTATTGCTATTGCCGCTTCTCTAATCGCTATTTTAGCCGCAGGGTTAGTTATATATATTAATTCCTCTAATATAAATGTTGCATCTGGATTTTCTAAGGAGAGTATTGCAATGCTTGTAAACGGTAAATGTTATCCGCAGTTTAAAATAATTGAGGAAGATTTTACTCTTGATTATTCAAATGTTTTAACAGCTCAAATTCCTGAAAACTATTACGATGCTTCAGCCGACAGTCTGAAATTTTGTGAAGAGTGTTATAAAATTATGGAGCCAGAAATTGAATCATTAGATATTGATAAAAAATATTTAAAAGCTGCTAAAGATTATACTAAAGAGTATATCGCTATATCTGCACACTCTTTAATTGAAGGAAGTCGAAAAAAATATAGTTATGAATTTTATATCGGTGCTCAATTTCTGTTTACTACAACCAATGACTCATTAACTGATAGTTTGCGCCAAGCTATTGAAGCTCCACACTATTTTGAAGGGGGTAATTCTCAAGAAATAGAGAAGAAGAATAAGGATTTAAAAAATCAATTCGACTATTCAATAGCTGCAAAATGGATTAAAATCTCAAGAGAGAGAACAGGACTTAATCTACCTATCTGTTATGATGTGTATGGTAGTGATATTGACAAAACTATTGATATATGCCAATAAAGGTTTGGTTTATTCGAAAAACTACTATTAAACTATCTGAAAATCAAATTAATAGTAGTTTTAAGATGCTGTAGTTGTGAATTAAAATTTGTGGCTCGGTTGTAGAGACGTAGCCTTGCTACGTTTGGGTTTGGATTTGGTTTGGCAAATCCAATTTTGTGTTTAATTCACTTTTGAAAGAGGCTCTGCGCCTTCAAAAAACAGAATTATATTTTGTGCAGCGTATTTTGAGATTTCGATTCTGGTTTCGTGGGTTTGTGTGCCGATGTGAGGTGTTAGAACTACGTTTTCAAGCCCTATTAATCCATCGCTGATATTGCCATCGCCATATTCATAAACATCTAGTGCGCCAGCTGCTATTTTGCCGCTTGTAAGTGCTTCAATTAACGCACTTTCATTTACTAGTGAGCCACGAGCAGTGTTTATCAGTACTGAGGTTGGTTTCATAAGTTCAAACTCTTTACTATCTAATATTCGATAGGTTTCGGATGTAGCAGGAGCGTTTAATGACACAAAATCACTAACTTTTAGTAGCTCTTCCTTACTTAAATATTCGGCATCAAATTGCCATTCGTCCATTGTCGAAAGCTTGTGGCGATTGTGGTATACCACCTTCATTCCAAAGGCTTTAGCACGTCGAGCAAGCGACTTACCAATTCGCCCCATACCGATAATACCCAATGTTTTACACCAAAGAGTGCTACCTAATGATGAGGTTGGCGACCAAAAATATGGATTCTCTCTATCACGAAGTGCACGGTCGGTTTGAGAGATATTTCGTGCTATATCCACCATAAGCCCCATTGCAAGCTCGGCTGTAGGCTCGGTAACAGGGTCGGGAGTGTTAGTAACCACAATCGAAAGCTCACTTGCAGCAGCGCAATCCACTTTATCGTAGCCAACGCCATAATTTGAGATTATTTTAAGTCGTCCTTTTGCAGCCTCCATAACCTCCTTGTCAATCATAAACGAGTTGTTGAATAGCGATACTATTCCATCATAATCGGCTATATTTTCGATTAACTGCTCACGGTTATACTCTGCGTATACAACCTCAAATTTCTCTTCTAGCTCTTCAAATCCTTTACGTATTTTTTCGGTTGGGATTAATATTCTTTTTTTCATAAAAATATGATTATTGGTTAACAATGCCAATAACGGTTTGAAGAACCTTCTTCCGCTTTTAGCGAGCGGAGCGAAGCCGTGAACGAAAGTGAACGATTTTTGCCAGCCCTTTGGGCGTGCTTTTTTTAAAAAAGCATTAATAAAAGTTGTTTTTTTACAACTCGGATTGCAAAAATAGCTCAAAATAGCTCAAAAATTTCAAACCTTTATTCGCATTAACACTAAAATTATAAATTATCAACTGCGCTTTTCAAGGCTGTCATTTTAGCCATCAACTCATCTAATTTGTCGAGTGGAAGCATGTTAGCACCGTCAGAAAGTGCTTTTGCAGGTTCTGGATGAGTCTCGATAAATAGTCCATCTACTCCTGTAGCTATTGCAGCACGTGCGATAGTTTCGATTAGGTCGGGGCGACCACCTGTAACTCCAGAGGTCTGATTTGGCTGCTGTAGAGAGTGTGTTACATCCATTACTACTGGGCAATCGTTGCTTTTCATAGCTGGGATTCCACGAAAATCTACCACCAAATCACCATAACCAAATGTAGTACCCCTTTCGGTTAGCATTACCTTTTCGCAACCTGCTTTACGTAGCTTTTCGGCTACAAACTGCATAGATTCTGGTGAAAGGAATTGTCCTTTTTTAACATTTACTATCTTTCCTGTTGCAGCAGCTGCAAGCAAAATATCGGTTTGACGGCACAAAAATGCTGGAATTTGAAGCACGTCTACATATTTTGCAGCTATTGCAGCCTCACTAGCAGAGTGTATATCGGTAACAGTTGGCACAGATAGCTCTCTACCCACTTTTTGAATAAGTTCCAACCCCTCAATATCTCCAATTCCTGAAAAAGAGCTTGCACTCGAACGGTTTGCCTTACGATATGAGGCTTTGAAAAAGTATGGTATATTATATTTTTCGGCAACCCCTTTGCAATGAGTTGCAATTTGCATTACTATCTCTTCGCTCTCAACTACGCATGGTCCTGCAATTAGAAAAAAGTTTGTAGAGTTGTAATTTTTAATATTTTGTACTGTTTTTAAAATTTCTGCTGTTTTCATCTTTTATAATGAATAATTAATAATGAATAATTAATAATGAATAATTTACAATTTATAATTAAGACTTAACTTCCCCCCACAAAGAGTTCATATACCGCTCAATCTCCCTCTCTTTAGTATTTTTTCCAGCTATGTAGAAGCGCATAGACTCCAAGCCCTCTGGCATAAACTGCTGCCTTACGAAACTTCCCTCGTAGTCGTGAGCATATTTGTAGTTATCGCCATAGCCAAGCTCTTTCATAAGCGAAGTGGGAGCATTACGCAGGTGCATTGGTATTGAACGGCTATTGCTGTCTGATTTTACAAATGCTAGTGCCCTATTAATTGCCATATACGCAGCATTGCTTTTAGGACTTGTGGCAAGATATATGGTGGTTTCTGCTAGAGGTATACGCCCCTCAGGCATTCCTATGTTAGATACCGACTCGAAGCAGGCATTAGCTAGTAGCATAGCATTTGGGTTTGCCAAACCTACATCCTCCGAAGCCGAAATTACCAATCGTCGAGCAATAAATTTAGGATCTTCGCCAGCAGCAATCATACGAGCTAAATAGTAGATTGCAGCATCGGGATCGCTACCACGAATAGATTTTATAAATGCCGAAATTGTGTCGTAGTGCATCTCTCCGCCTTTATCGTAAGCAGTAGGATTCTCTTTTATTATCTTTGACACCAATTCGTCGTTGATAACTATTTCGCTATCAGGAGAGTGTGAAGCCACAACAACATCTAAAATGTTTAGTAGCTTTCGAGCATCGCCACCAGAGTACATAAATAGGGTATCTGTTTCGACAACGTTAATATTTAGCTTTTTAAGCTCACTATCTACCGTTAAAGCTCTCTCTACTAGCTCGCTCAGCTCCTCTTTTCCCATAGGTTTAAGCGTGTAGACTTGCATACGAGAAAGGAGCGGACGTATTACCTCAAATGAAGGGTTTTCGGTAGTTGCGCCAATAAGCGTTACAAGCCCTTTTTCGACTGCACCTAAAAGCGAATCTTGTTGAGATTTTGAAAAGCGATGAATCTCATCAATAAAGAGAATTGGGGGTGGAGTATCGAAAAAACGAACACTTTTAGCCCTCTCTATCGCCTCACGCACATCTTTCACACCCGAAGAGATTGCGCTAAGTAGTATTAATTCACGTTTAGTCTCTGTAGCTACAATTTGAGCTAAAGTTGTCTTTCCCACACCTGGAGGACCCCACAAAATAAAGGAGGGAACATTGCCAGACTCCACAAAACGACGAAACATAGCACTCTTGCCTGTTAAATGTCGTTGACCTATATATTCGCTCAAATTCTTTGGACGTAATCGCTCTGCTAATGGTATTGCCATAAATTTTAATAGTTTTTTAACTTTTCAAAAGAAAATCGACATCTTTTGAAATTTTCTCTATTGCAAAGTTACAATTTTTTCTGATAAAATACCATAAGTGGGTGACTCAAAAGAAAAGAAATTTACTTAAGGGAACTTCTAAAATCTCTCAAAATCCAGAATTTAGAACTCCCCTTAAGGTAAATATTAAAAAATCTTAAATTTAGAACTATCTTAATACTACAATCAAAGGGCAGCTATTATTAGTTAATTTGTACTTTTCGACTAGCTCAGCAACTCTTTTGTCTTTTTCTTTCGCTTCAATTAGTCTATAAGCTGATATATAGGCAAAAATTCTTCCCTCGCTACAGAACAGTTGATTGATTTTTATATTATCGTATAACGTTAGAGAACCGTTGTATTCAACTATGTTCTCTTTGGTGTTGTAAATAGAGTAGTACGTCTCTCTTTTACTAGTGTATTTTAAAATTATTTTATTATCATCATAAAAAAAGTTGGTTATTCCGCTTGCAAATCCAGCATCGTTAAACTCATTGATAAATTCCATAACATCTTTAAACTCTGTATCATAAGTAGTGTAAAACAATTATTGCCATATTCTTAATAGCACTCTTGGAGCGATATTTTTCACTATTAAATCTCAATATAGAACCACTATATTTTCGATTCAATAGCAAAAAATCTCA
>JAWXTR010000035.1:0-25897 GCA_044433365.1 Rikenellaceae bacterium | reverse complement strand
GTGCCTGTTTCTGCTAGTAGGAATTGTGTAATATCTAAGTTTTTAGTGATTTCGTCCTTATACGCTACCTCTCTATCACCTTGATAGAACGACCCCTCAGTTGTGTTGTAATCTCCCTCGCTCGTTGAAAAGTCGCCTATATTAGTCGAAAACCCACCCTCATTGGTGGTGAAATTGCCATAAAAGGTGGTATGATGACCAGTTGCAACAACATTACTTTTAGCCCATATATCACTCTCTGAAACTACACTCCCTGTTGAATTAATGCTTCCCGAAGTTGTCACGGTCTCAGCTTCAATATTCTGCAACGCACTATAGACCCCCCCAGAGCTTACAGCGTTTATTGAATCTTCTGTTGGGGTATCGTCGATGATTGGTCTATTTTTTAAATCTTCATAATCACCACTTATTGCTACATCTGCAAAGTCTGGCTTGTCAGGCAATGTGTCCCACGATACTGTATCACCACTACCTGTAATAAAAATCTCTTTTTTCTCCGAACCATCGTAAGAAACCCCATTTATAATTAGCTCGTTTGGGTTTGGTAAAGTTGTAGGGTTAACCTGTGCCCCTTGTTCAATTCCAGCTAACTTTATCTTTTCTGTCTCTTGGTAAGCAACATAACCATCTAAGACCACAAAATTTTGCTCAGCCTCATCTTTTGTATAAACATCCGACTTATCAGCTTTTATAGGTAGAGCACTATCTTTTATCCAACTTACATCTTCCCTTATTGCCTCATCTGCACTATATATTCCATCAGAAGTTACTGCACGCTGAGAACCCTCAATTGGCACACTATCACAAGTGATATAAGGTAGCGTCACCTTTCCGCCACTACTTTGATAACTTACGCCATCCATCGTAATTGTAAATTGAGCCTCTCCTGCCTCTCCTTTTTCGCCCTTTAATATTAGTCCTAAATAAGCATCTATCGAAGAGCTATCGCTCCACGCATTTAGATTTATAGCACTTCCACTCTCGACTAGTTCAATTCGATATAGAAATTTTGACATCTCTTGACCACTATCATCACTACTTTGAGTAATTATTGTAGTAGTATTATCGCTACTGGTGGTAAGCTCAGAATTATCTGTTACACCCTCTAAGCTACTTAACGACTGTGCAAGTATCGATTTTTTTACATACAACGATTTATTTTTGTTGCAAACCAAAACTTTGCCCTCAACCATTACACCCACCTCTACATTATAATTTCCACTTAGTGATTGGGTATTATCAACTTCAAAGGTGAAATATCCATCATATTTCACACCTTGCAATCGCAACTGCTCGCTATCTTTAGTCTGTAAGGAGAGGTAAAATTCAAAACCACTAAGATCTTCAACTACCTCCTCCGCTCCTAAACCAAAAATTTCTTTTTTTAATAATCTGCCCATATAAAATAGGCTCTCTCCCTGTTTTATCATTTTATTTTTTGTTTAATTACAATAAAAATTTAAAATTTTAGAATATAAGTAGTGTAAAACAATTATTGCCATATTCTTAATAGCACTCTTGGAGCGATATTTTTCACTATTAAATCTCAATATAGAACCACTATATTTTCGATTCAATAGCAAAAAATCTCATCTCCAATAGCACTATTAAAAATACACCAATAATTATTTTACCCTACTTAAGTGCCCTATACTCTAAGTAGAGTACATCACAACACCTCCACAAGTCTTAATAGAATCGTCAGAGATACTAGAGACATCTAATTTTCCACTCATTTCAATATTTACTACATCTATTAAATCTCCTGAGATATTTTCTGTTCCATCAAACAAGCAGCCCCAAAGAGTTCTTGCAGTAGACAAAGCAGAAGATGTAGCAGAAAAACCAGATGTAGCAGAGTAACCAACCTCAAACGACTTTGTAACATCTCCTACAACAATTTTTATCTCGTTATCACTTCCATTGTCAAAATATGTAAGTTGTCCTATTTCTAAATCTACCCCATCTATTTTAACACCCCCAGATACTAGATTTAAATTACTTATATTTACACTTCCAAGTAAATTTATGGTTGTTCCCTTTATATCTAAGCAGTCGTCGCTCGACTCATATAAGTAAACAAAATTATTATCTCCAAAACTCAGTTTATTACCATAATTACCACTACCTTTAAGTCGTAAATCTCCTGTTATAGTTCCGCCTGCAACATCCAACTTTGTATCTGGATCAAAAGAGTCTATCCACGAAGGTTTGCTTGCAATCTCCGACCAACTATAGTCTGGTTTACTGCTGCCTATCCATGTTGGAACATCTTCTATATTAGACCAAACAGCCGAAATAGCTGCACTATCTAGCGCAGTTTGTAAATCTATAATTGCTGCTATGGGGTGTTGATTTTCAACATCTAAATTTTGAAGTTCATCATGAAGTAGTGTCCCCCCTGAAGATTCATTATCACCCTCATCATCCTCAATTTCGTCTCCATCCGAAAACATCACTACAGTTTGTGCCGTATATAAAATACGTGCTTTCCAATCTATAGTTAAAAGATTTGCATTTTCACTGTGATAAACATCTGGTTTTTCTGTCACCTCATCCCATGTATAGGTGGGTTTAGTTTCAGTAATCCACTCTGGAATATTTTGCAGATTTGCCCAAAGTATATTATTGATATCTGCTTTCCCCTCTAGGATTGACTCTAAATCTATGATTGCCGAAATTGGGTGTTGATTAGCTAGATCCAAATTTAAAAGCTGATCGTGATAGAAAGTTCCTGCCCCCGACTCAGCATCACCACCCTCTATAGAAGAGGTTGTATACATTACAACCTGACCTGATGCAAAAACATCTTTAGCTTTCCAATCTATCGAAAACAGATTTGCATTTTCAGTGTGATAAACCTCGGGCTTATCCTCTATATCATCCCACGAAATGGTAGTTTGAGCTAAAAATTCACCATTTTCAAGTTTATCTATAATTTCTCTTAACCCAGTTATTGAATCGATTGGATGTTGATAGAGTGCATCACGGTTTGTAAGCTCACTATGGTCTAGGGTACCCTCTGTAGAACCACTACCATCACCACTACTATCGCCTCCTCCCTCGCTATAGGTATCATCATCGAAAAACATTACAAAACCCCGCTCAGTAACAAAAGTTTTTTCGGTGTAGAGAAAATCTCGCTCCTCTACATATTTGATATACTCCTCTAAAAGCGACCTATTTTCGATATAATCATAAAAAACCTGTTTTAGTAGATAGCTATCAAGCGATACGAGAAGCTCTTGTTTAAGCTCTTCAATAGCTTGCTGAGAATAACCAGAAGAGCCACTGTAAGAGTAATTTCCAGAGGTGATAACTATCTGATCGTGATAGAAATCAACTATATCACCTTGACTATTCAGCTCTAAAAGAGCTGTTTTATCATCACCCGAAATAGTGTTGCTTATACCAAGTCGGATATATAGCGTTGAGCTGGAAGAGACCAAAAAAGTCCCATTATCTAAAACCTCTAAATTATCCATAGTTATTCAAGTTTACTAATTACCGACCCTTCAATAAATATTAGATCGTTCGTGGATATTGTAGTCTCTCCGCTATCCAAATTTTTCAATCTTATCTCCAATTTTGCCCCTCCTTCACTCAATTTTGAGGTTAAATCTGGAGTAAAATGGGCTTGTAGAGTGTAATCATCAACCTTTTCTATCTCACAATCTACAAAAACAGAGGTTGTGTCGGTCGATGCAAGCAACATTGTATTATCACTACTTACAATCAATAAATCAACCTTATAGCTGTCGACCTCATGCTGCTCTGTTAAATTTTTGTCGTCGTATAGTGTAATTTTTATCACTATATCTTCGCCTTGATGGTATGTTCCTGTCATATTTTCTTGATTTTTATGGAAGAATGAGAATCCCTCCAAGTTTTGAAGCTCGATTAGCTAACAGTAAAACTTCTTCTGTATCGAGAATTTTTTATCTGCACAATCAGATTTTCTATATTTTCAGATATATTAGCCAATTGCTCTTTTGTCTTGATAGCCACATAATCTACATCGCCCATTTCAGCCCAAACATTGACCACATACTCTATAATATATTGAAAAGCAAAGTCATCGATAGTGTCAACAACTATCATATCGTATAATTGATTACCAAGAGCATCTACATATATATCAATTGCCAAACCTGAAACCTTACCCTCATAGTAACCATCTCTATTATAGAATAGCGATTTGGGTAGTAATAGGTTATATTTCATAAATATCTTTGCTAACTCTCTAACTGCCTTTTCAATTTCATTATTGAAAAAAATTGTATCATACTTAGAAAGTGTGTTATTTTCAATGCTCTTATCATCCATTTTTTTAGAGTATAGTAGCGACTCAGCTACAGATCTATCGACTATCAATTCATTTAGCCATAAATACTCTATTTTATCATCTTTTATTGAAACCATATTTTGCAACTATTAATTTAAAATTCGATAAGCTATGCCCCTATTATTTTCACATTTTAACGAGATGCTTTTTAACTCCGAAAAAGCTGCTGAACTACGTCCTTTAATGATAGAAATAATATTCTCTTCACACCATTTTTCGGCAATATAAGCAACCATTGCATCCTCAATAAGCTGCGGTAAGAGAGTGGTTTGAATAGGGTGTGTGGGAATCAGCGAAAATCTAATTTTTTCACAAATTACATCGTCGTTATCTCCACTTGTATCGCTATTAACATTTAAATCATTACGCTCCATTTCGTTATCATCGCACAGTAGATGATTTAAATAACGTCTCACCTCACTCTCCGAGAGAATCAACATTTTTTCTATCCAATTTATACTATGCTCTGTAAGGTAATATTTAGAAAAATCTACTTTCCCCTCAACCGAAGCTAAATCTATTGCTCTATTTGTAAACTCCATTACATTTCTTACAAATAGACTCTTATCATACTCTACTATCATAACCTTTACCTTTTAAAATTTGCAACAATTTCGACATACTGTTGAAGTGCCGATTTAGAAAGCTCATCTTCATTCATTACCTGCAAAACTTTGCTTGCTGTAAGCCATGAAATTGCATCTGAAAGAGTATCAGGAAAATCTGCAAACGACTTTTTATACACCTGAGCCTTTGCAATAGCTATCTCATGGTCATATTCCCCACACACCGAAAAATATAGCAATCTATCATCTTTTAACAGTACTACAGGTCGAGCAGGATTGCCCCTAGTTATAGGATTTGCTTGACGAGCAAGCGTAATCGCCTCTGCCACAATTGGGGTAGATATGGAGTAACTCCAACCCTCCATCTTAAACTCTACCAATCTTCCGAAATTTTCGGGTAAGGCAACCTCACCACTGCCATCCTCATTTTGTGTTATCGGATAATCTGAAAAATCGACAACGTTACTAGCTAAATTTATTGGTGAGTCAAACATTGTCTGATTTGTAGCCTCATTAATAAATGGATCGATAGGAAAATTAAGTGAAATAACCTCATTAACCCCCACCTCATCTATTCTCTGACGCACTTTTTGTGAAATCTCATTTCTTGTCATAATTTACATTTTTTAAAACTATTTTGTAGGGGGGGGCACTATACCCTCTTTATAACCTTAATTTGAGATGGTTTTTCCTCTAAATTTGGGAAATGATAGCCGTGTGTATTTGCTATTTTTATAATCTGCTTATATTTTAAGCCTGTACGTGGAAATAGTGAAAGATTATCGAGAAACCAACTATATGCCATCTCCAATGTTCTCACCTCAAAGACATCTATCAACTCCACAACTTCAGGCTCTTTTGCCTTGTCGCTATTTTTCAGACTATCTTCCTTTTTTTTATCAACTACCAACTCTCTAAAACTTACATTATAACCACTATCCGATTCCATCGCTTTTTGTAGCTGCTCATCGTCCGTAGCAAATGTTCCATTTTTACGAGGAGTGAGCGTTCCGCCCCTAAATCTAATTTCTCTATCTTTTCCATCAACCTTTACAGTCGTTACAAGATGTAGATTATTGATTGATTCATATTTTTTTACCATGATTCTTAAATTAAAGGGGTGGGAAGCAAAACTTAACCACCCCTAATGAGACAAATTCTATTACAATAATTAAAATAAATTCTTACATCCGAAATTCAGATTTTAGAAGTTCGCTTACGCCTTAGGTTTGATAATACAGTGGCAATCAGGATAACAAAGAGTTAGTGCACTAACCTCTTGAATAACCTTAGCATCAGCATTTTTCACCCCAGAGCTTTTTAAATCTAAAGAGGTAAGACTTAGTGGTACAAATTCATGTTTGACGATATGGTCAAGATCGAGAATTAAACCACAATCTTCCCAACCAGCCTCTCTAAATAGAGGAGCTAATACAACATCAAGAGTTCCGAAGTATGAGTTAATCTTTCTTACATCAACCCCTAGCGATAAATCTTTAGTTGTGTTAGAGATAACTTTTTCAAACTCATCTACAGCAGATAGCGAACGAATAAGACCTGAACCAGCAAAAAGCACACGATTAGACGAACCGTTGTTGCCATCAAACACCTCTTTTAACCAATTGCTATATTGATCTTTAGTAACAGTACGGTCGCTACCACCACTACCATACTCAACAACCTTCTCAATATCACGAGTAATACCACGTGTAAAGTAGGTGTGATCGTTACCAGAGGTGTACTCACCACCTTGACCAAACAACATCGAAAGCTCCATCTCCATCTTCATAGATAGAATATTTACCATCTCGAAATTAGAGAAACCCCAAGTAACATCTTTCTCTGTTAAACGATGAAATGTAGATTCTTCGATTTGAGCCATAAAGTTTTGGCAATATTGCCAGTTAATCTCTGGATAGATTGCAAAAGGATCGGTAGTAATCGCAAGCTCACTTTTTGCCTGACCCATACGAACCAACTCAATAGCCGAAGTAAATGTTGGGATTACATACTTACCTGAATTTGTAGTTGCACTCATGCCCTTAACACCACCAATCGGAATAATCTCTAAAACAGAACCCGATTTGCTAAGAATAAAGAACATTACATCATCGGTGTGAGAAGATGAGTCGCCCGCAACCGATTCGCCTTTAATACCAGGTAGAGTAAGATCACGCATAATAAAGGTGTCGTGCACTCTCCAAATATCGGTATTCATAACCTTAATAAATAGAGAAGTTTTTGTGCTATCCTCATCGAGAGTGAAAGACGAAGCAGGTGCAGCAGCCGAATCACCGTCGCCAGTTGCAGAGCTATCTAAAGTGTCGATAATTGGCTTGTAAGAGGCTTGGTAATAGCCAATTTTTTGAGAAGATGCACTTTTGTTACGTCTTAGATGACGAAGAATAGTGTCAAGTGGAGTACGTGAAGGCATCATCATAGTCACTGATGATGATATATCTTCACGATTTAGCTCAGGAGCCATCTCTTCTGCTGCCGAAACAGTAACTGTTGAAGATGTAAAAGGCATTGCTCCTAATGCAAATGCCACAACAATACCTGTACTAGAGGCATCACCCCAAAAAGCTGTTAAAGCCATTACTAATGCAGCAAACGATGCTACAAAAAATAGAGATTTTTCTTTCTTGTTCATTTTGTTAATTGTTTTCATGTTTAATTGTTTTTAAGTTGTTAATTAATTAATTTAAAAAATGTTGTATATGCCAATACTTCGGTAAACTTTTGTAAACAATTGAATTTAAATACGTTAGTTATTTAGGCGCACAACTATTAACTTATTAATTTGCAGTTAGTTAATATTTGTATTAAAAAATTTACCGAACTATTAATATGCAGAATTATGTTTTTGTTTTTAGAAACTATCTTGATGGGAATTGTTGCTTCATCAATCTTTCGATATAGCCCTCTTTTACAATAGTTGTTTTATTGTCTTGTGAGGCAAATTTTGAGATTCCCTCTTTTTTACGACGTTTAAACGCTTCGATTGCAATGTTTTTACCCTCTACGACTCCTCTAGTTTTGGCAAATCTAACCTCCTTATCAAAAGAGTAGGCTTTCCACATCACCTCAAGAAGCTCTCTATCGATATGAGCCTCAAAAATTGCATCGATTACTCCATCAAGAAACTTTACAAACTCTGCAACCTCCTCATCACTAATCTCCATATCGGCATAAAACTCATTTGCAACATTTCTACACTGCTCGCAATTCTCTTTACGCTTAATAGCCTGATATTTTGCTCTATTTCTCTGCTCACGAGCCTGCGCAACTGCCATATTATACGCCTCATACTCCTCATCATCTGCTGAAGGGTGAACATCCACTAAATCGCTCTTGACAAGTGCAATTCTAATTGGAGTGCCATCCATTAACTCTTGAATTAAAATCATCAATCGAGGATTATCGGCAATTGTCTGCGCAATAACCTGATTTTGACGAGATAACTCAATGCAACTTAGATGGTCATTCTCTAATTTCTGTAGGATTGTCGAAAATAGAGCGATTTTGTCTTCTAAATCACACTCACAACCTGTTTCAAGCAAGAATTTTTTCAGCAGTTCGATAAAGGTAAACACCACCTCATCGTCATTAAGCATAGCCTCCTCACTTAGCTCATCAATATGCTCTTCTAGTTGCTCCTCTAGCTGCTCTTGCTCTTCTTGCTGATTAAATTGAGATTGATTAATCTCTGTTTCAGGTAGAAAATCTACCTGCAACGACTCAAACTTTCTGTTTTTCATCTTTTTCTGTTTAAAATTTTTGTTTTCCATAAAATTAAATTATTGGTTTTCGAAAAAAATCAAAGTGAACTGCAAATCTTGGATTTTATGAAACAAAACCTAATTCCAAAAAAATTTCATAAATTCAAAATTTTCATACCATCTATCTGATTTTCTTCGAGGGCAAATGTAAAATGCGCAATCTCAACGGTGCAAACCAAACATTAACTATTTCTCCTTTTTGGATAAAGTTAATTTTTTAATTTACTGATTACCAATTATTTAAAAATTTAAAAACTCGCAAAAGTTTTTCAAAAGGTACAAATAGGCATAAAAATCGCTTTTAAAACTTTATAGTTTATAACATTTTAAATACGAACTTTTTAAAATAGATCCAACAATCATATAATCAGCATCTTACACATAAAAACAAACAAAAACAGAGTAAAGATTTACGATTTTACACAATTTGAAGTGGAAATAAGGAAAGTTTGATATATCTTTGTAGTTTTATTAAGCAAAACGTTAGGTAGAAGTTTACAATAAAGGGCACGAAAGCCTCGTTGTATTATATTATAAATACCGACAAATTGTAGCGATTAAATTGCAAGATATTGCTATTTGATTGATAGAGGGAACTTCCAAATAAATAGATTTTCGAGTCTGTTTTTTGGTTAGAACTCCCCTAAATTTTAAAGAGTTAAACCCTTATATAAGGGTCGGTTAGTTATGAAGACATTAAATAAATTTATATTAAAATCATACTTAGGTCCGATGGTTATGACCTTTTTTATCGTAACCTTCATACTTATGCTAAATTTCCTTTGGAGATATATAGATGAGTTAGTTGGGCGTGGTTTACCATTTTCTGCGATTTTAGAGCTAATATTTTATGCCACTAGCACTCTAATCCCTATGGGTCTACCACTTGCTACTCTACTTGCAGCCATTATGACAATGGGGAATTTAGGTGAGAACAACGAGCTTCTAGCTCTTAAAGCAGCAGGTATTTCGCTTCAGAGAATTATCCGACCTATCGTAGGTGTTGCCGCAGTTATAGCCTGCGTTAGCTTCTTTGTAATCAATAATTATGTACCATACTCATTCGAAAAGATGAACTCTCTGCTTTTTGATATTCGACAACAACGACAACAGATAGAGTTTAAAGATGGGGTATTTTTTGATGGTATTCCAAATATTGCTATTCGTGTAGAGAATCAAAATAGTGAGACAAAACTGCTTAAAAACATTATGATTTACGACAATCGTGAGAGCAGTAAGCCCAACACAATTGTTGCCGATTCGGGATATATAAATCTTAATGAAGATAAGACTTTTTTACAGTTAAAACTCTATGACGGACAAACTTACGAGGGCAATCGTTCATACTCATGGTACGACAACCCTACGCTTCGCCACCATGTATTCTCATACCAACAAATTTTGATAGAACTTGATGGTTTTAATTTTGAAAGAAGCGAAAACGATATGTTTGGCGACCGTTCAGGCTCCAAGAATCTTTCAGAACTGTTTATAGATGCCGATTCATTGGAAATTGTTACAAAAGATAAACTTAGTGGATTTTCCTACCATGTTTTAAAAAATTATCTATTCTCAAAAGATACAATTGTTATTGCAAACAACGACTCTATCAACGCTCTAAAGGTGTTTGAGGTAGACAGACAAACAATAGCGTTCGACACCCTTTCGATTGAGCGCAAAAGTGAAATCTTGAAGATGGCATCCACCTCTTTAACAAATATGCGCTACTATATTAATGGTGAACACGACAATATACGTTCGTCGACAATGAAACTCTACGATACATATATTAGTATGCACGAAAAACTATCACTTCCTG
Source organism: Rikenellaceae bacterium (assembly GCA_044433365.1). Classification (GTDB taxonomy): domain Bacteria; phylum Bacteroidota; class Bacteroidia; order Bacteroidales; family Rikenellaceae; genus CAMQVM01. The sequence continues at coordinate 15,385 of JAWXTR010000035.1, read as the reverse complement.
TCTCAATTATCATATTTTTCTTAATTGGCGCACCATTAGGGGCTATTATTCGGAAAGGAGGGCTTGGATTACCAATCGTAATATCGGTTCTGTTTTTTGTTTTCTACTACATTATTACAATGATAGGCAAAAAGCTCGTTAGCGATGGGGCATGGGTTCCATTTGCAGGTATGTGGCTATCCTCCTTTATATTAGCTCCATTAGCGATATTTTTGACCTACAAATCTACAACCGACTCACCTTTGATGGATGCGGATACATACACCAATAAAATTAAAAAGGTAGTAGCAGTGGCTTTAGTTATTGCTTCACCTATAATAAACGTATATAAATCAATATTTAAAAAGATAAAAACAGAGAAATAAAAATTCCCTATAAATATTTATAAAAAGATGGAAAAAGAAAAAATTAAACTAAACAGTATAGAAGAGGCTTTAGAGGATTTAAGAGCTGGTAAACTATTAATATGCGTTGACGATGAAGATAGAGAGAACGAAGGCGATTTTATTGCAGCAGCTGAAACTATCACAACCGAAATTGTAAACTTTATGGCTCGCTACGGTCGTGGTCTTATCTGTGCTCCGCTTACTCGTAAGCGTTGTCAAGAGTTAAATCTTGATTTTATGGTAAGCGACAACACCTCTCTTCATAGCACTCCATTTACAGTATCGGTAGATCTTCTTACTAACGGCTGCACTACAGGCATTAGTGCAGAAGATAGAGCAAAAACTCTTAATGCTCTTGTGGACGAAAACACAAAACCAGAGGATTTAGGTCGTCCTGGTCATATTTTCCCACTTTTAGCACAAGACAAAGGGGTACTTCGTCGTCCAGGACACACTGAAGCTGTCGTTGACCTTACTAAATTAGCAGGTTTAAAACCTGGTGGTGTTTTAGTTGAAATAATGAACGAAGATGGCACGATGGCTCGCCTTGAACAGCTTATGGAGGTGTCGAAAAAATTTAATATTAAAATCATCTCTATCGCCGATCTAATCAGATATCGCCTTGAAAGAGAATCTTTAGTTGTACGTGGCATTGAAGCTCAACTTCCTACCGAAATTGGGGATTTTAGAGCAATACCTTTCAGACAAAGCTCTGACCACAACGAACATCTAGCACTTGTTAAAGGCTCATGGAGCGAGGACGAACCAATTCTTGTTAGGATGCACTCTTCATGCCTTACTGGCGATGTATTTGGCTCATGTCGTTGCGACTGTGGCGGACAGCTAAAAAATTCGATGAAGATGATTGAGAAAGAGGGTAAAGGTGTGATTGTGTATCTTAATCAAGAGGGTCGTGGTATAGGTATTTTCAATAAAATGCACGCCTACAAACTTCAAGAAGAGGGAATGAATACAATCGATGCAAACCTTCATCTAGGTTTTGGTGCAGATGATAGAGATTACGGAGTTGGAGCATCTATATTGAGAGAACTTGGCGTTAGAAATATCCGACTACTTACAAATAATCCTCAAAAACGTGCTTCGCTAGAGGGTTATGGATTGAAAATTGTTGAAAATGTGCCAATTATTATCGCTCCAAACCCTCATAGCCTACGATATTTAGAGGCTAAAGAGGAGTTTATGGGTCACACACTTGGCTTAATTAAAAAGAAATAACAAACTTTACCAAGTCAGAAAACGCTTTTCCATTTTGCTCCATAAAGCATTAAATGGAAGGCGTTTAAAACTCTATATTTTTAATAACTTCAAGAAAATTCAAACTAGTATGATAACAATATTACAAGCTCAACAGATAGTAAATAGTACTATAGCTGTTGCACAAAAGCCCAAAGAGGTTGGTCTAGGAGATATGATTATTGCAGGAGGTTGGCTTATGATTCCACTTGCTCTGCTACTAGCAATTGCTCTTTTTATCTTTGTAGAGCGTTATAAGGTTATAAGAAAGGCATCGGTTGCCGATGTGCCTTTTATGAATAAAATTAGAGAGCTAATCTACGCTGGCAATATTAAAGGTGCAATTATAGTGTGTAAAAAGGCTAATTCACCTCTTTCTCGTATGATTGAGAGCGGCATAGACCATCTAGGTATGCCAATTGCCGATGTTAGCAAATCTATCGAAAATGCTGCAAACCTTGAGGTTTCGAAGCTCGAAAATAATCTACCATTTTTGGCTACAATCGCTGGTGGTGCCCCTATGATTGGCTTTTTAGGTACAGTTTTAGGTATGGTAGAGGCATTTATGAACCTTTCTCAGACGACAGGCGGCTTTGATATGGCACTGCTTTCAAGTGGTATGTACACTGCAATGGTAACCACTGTAGCTGGTCTAATTGTGGGTATTCCTGCCTATTTCGGCTACAACTTTTTAGTGCAAAAGGTGGATAAAGTTGTGTTCCAGATGGAGGCAAACACTATAGCATTTATGGATATTCTTCAACGTCCACGACGCAGAGAGGGCGAGCAAATAAAACGATAAAACTATGGCAATTAAACGAGGCTCAAAGGTAGAAACCTCTTTCGGCTCTGCATCTATGACCGACTTAATGTTTCTACTGCTAATATTTTTGATGGTTGCTACTACTCTTATCAATAGCAACGCCCTAAAGATTCTACTTCCAAAAGGAAGTAATCATGTAAGTGATAAACCCACAACTACACTATCGGTAACTGAAGATTTACGCTACTTTCTTAACGATAATCAAATTCAATTTTCACAACTTGAAAATCAATTAAGAGCAATATTCAAAGACGACGACAAACCAGTAATTATGCTCAATATGGATAAACGTGTATCGGTCGAAGAGTTTGCAAAGGTTATGAATATCGCTAAGGATAACAATTTCTCTCTATTTTTGATGACTGAACCCTAGTATTATTAGAGACTAAGATTAGATATTAGAGGGAGTGTAATAATTAAAATAGCATACCTTCAATATAACTTTACAAACAATTGGAGTGACCCAAAAGCATCCATTTTAAACAAACAACCCTTGTCACAAAGTATGTATAGCAAGGGTTGTTTGTCTATTTTAGAAGTTCCCGTAAGTCATCTCGCTATAATTTTACATACGAGGAGTCTGAACAATTTTTATTACAATGGATGCCACATATATAAGCATACCATAGATAATAGGTATTAGAGTGACTTGAAGGGCACCATAAATCAGTGCTGGCGACACATCTGGTGCCATGTGAAGCATTCCAAATGCTTTATACATTCCAAATGTAGTGCTTAATAAGCCTGTACATAGTGCAATAGTGCCAATGTTTCGCACCCATTGAGGAGCTTTATAAGCTGCTAGAAGTAGTGCTACCAATTCGAGTGTTATGATTGTCATACACAACACATCGCCTTTTACAAATAATTCAAACATAATTTTCAAAATTTAAAGAACAAGTTGTTCTTGGTTTATAGGGAGCTTCTAATTTCTGGCTTTCGGAGCTTTTCAATTTTTAAATAAAAAATCTCTCAAAAATCCAGAATTTAAGAACTCCTCTTTAGATATTTTTTTGAAAGCTTTCATTGCAAATTTAATATCAATACTCAAAAAATGCAAATTTAAAACCCTATGATAGGGTGTAGAATCCCTTATTTTATGGTTTCAACATCTCAAAAAAGGTTTTCGACTTTTTTTTCTTATATATTTTCACTACTTTTGAAAATAGAGAACTCCCCCTTAGAAGTTCGCTCTAATTAACCATTTAACATTAAATAATGAAACAGACAATCATAGTCACTCTCTATCTTATAGTAATAGCAGCAACCGTCGCACTACTAATATCTGATTTCGACTACTCCTACCTTTCAGCACTATTTATTTCGAGTTGTTATCTGCCAACTCTGGTTGTGGGCTATATACTTTTGCGAAATTTCAAGTTTGAAAAAACATTACGTGGAACCGTAGCTTTTTGTTGTTTTGTTTTAGGTTTATATTTTATGCAGGTATTGCTTATTGCACTTGCTAATTTTGCTTTACAAAGATTGAACTATCTCAAAATTGATGTACCACATGTTTTGATTAATCCAATATTTATTTTGTAATTTTTGTAATTTTTGCAATATATTAAGTAGTGTAAAACAATTATTGCCATATTCTTAATAGCACTCTTGGAGCGATATTTTTCACTATTAAATCTCAATATAGAACCACTATATTTTCGATTCAATAGCAAAAAATCTCATCTCCAATAGCACTATTAAAAATACACCAATAATTATTTTACCCTACTTACCTGCCATTTAAATTTATTAACATGCGTTTTATAAGTAAAGATGCACATAATGAGAGTAGCAGATATATCGAATTTATATCCAATCGCAAAAGGGTAAAAATGTTGGTTGACGATATAGTCTATATTGAATCTCGTGACACTGAGGTGTGGCTTCATAGCATAAGTGGTGAATGTATGTCAAGCAGAACAAATATTTCTTCTTGGGCAGATGAGCTTGGTGATGGTTTTGTGCGTATTCATCGCTCATTTTTAGTAAATACAAAATGTATTAAACAGATAACAGTAAGTGAAGTTACACTTACTGTTGGTACAAATCTTCCCATATCTCGTACTTATCGTGGGTCATTTAAAAAACTAATATCAAGCTAATTTGCAAATAATTACGTGCCTAAAAAACATCTAAATTACCTCCATTTTTGCACAAAAGTGCAAAAATGGAGGTAATTAAAAAACTATATTTAACACTTTTTAAAAAAAGTGAACAAAAACACGCCTATATAGGTAGTGATTTTAGTGCAATTGATAGCTGATCTGGGCATGAAGTGCCTCTCCCTGAACAATCTACTCCGCTTAGAAGCTCGGCGATTTCATCTATTTTTTTACCTTTTACTAGTCGTGATATTCCTGATAGATTACCTTGGCAACCTCCTTCAAATTTTACATTTACGATTGTATCGTTCTCAATTTCGATATTGATTTTTTTGCTGCATACACCACTTGTTGTATATGAAAATATTTTGCTCATGATTTTTTATTTACATTTTTAATATTTAGGGGAGTTCTAAATTCTGGATTTTGAGAGATTTTTTGTTTTAAGGCTTTAGATTTGGATTTTGCAAATATGGGCTGTAGTGGCTCCTACCGCCCTTATTTGAAAAATCCAAAGGTGAAGCCTTAAAACGGAAAAGCTCCGAAAGTCAGATTTTAGAAGTTCCCTTTAGAAGTTCTCTTTAGATACAATATTATAAAAAGTGTCTCTTTCGATGGCAGTAAATCCAGTTGATGAGGCAATTTCACGAAGTTTTGACTCTGTAAGTCGTTCATTATTAACTCCAGCCATCGAATAAATTTTGGTGGTGTCGTTTACAGTACCATCAATATCGTCAGCACCAAACATAAGTGCAAAAGGTGTGTTTTCGACCCCTAACGACGGTGGATATGCTTTGATATGGTCGACGTTATCAAACATTATTCGGCTAATAGCTATCGTTTTTAAATCTTCGATTAGACTGCTCTCCTCTATATGCGACATTGAGTTGTTTTTATTTCTAAATTTTAGAGGAATAAAAACGTTGTAACCATTAGTTTTGTCTTGTGCAGTGCGCAGAGCATCTATATGATTTAATCTATCACGAACCGATTCGACATGCCCGTAAAGCATTGTAGAGGCGGTTTTAATGCCCAATTCATGAGCAGCAGCGTGTAGTGAGAGCCATTTTTCAGAATTTGGTTTATCAGGGCAAATTTGCTCTCTTATGGTAGGTTCGAAAATTTCGGCACCACCTCCAGTTATCGAGTCCATTCCACACTCTTTTAGGTATTTCATGCCCTCTAGGCAACTAACGCCTGCTTTTTCAATAACATAAATATGCTCAACAGCCGAAAATGCCTTAATTGCTACCGATGGAATAGCCTCACGAAGCGATTTTATGATTGCGCCATACGACTCTAAAGTGGCTTTAGGGTCGACACCGCCAACAAGATGAATCTCGGTAATATTTTCGTTATATCGCTCTAGTGCATACTCCACAACCTCCTTACAGCTCATATTCCACGCCTTTGGTGAAGATGCTACTTGACGATAGGAGCAGAAACGACAGTTAAAAACGCAAATATTGGTAGGTTCTATATGGAAATTACGGTTGTAAAACACCTTATCGCCCGATTTTTTACGCTTAATCTCCAGTGCTATTTTTGATAGTAGCATAAGTGGAGCATTCAAATATAGGTATTCTCCTTCATCCACTGAAATTCGCTGATTATCTGCTATTTTTGCGTATATTGCTGCTACTTTATCATCTAAAATTGCATCTAAATTATTGTCTATGCTGCAATTTAAAATATCGTCTAAAATTAAATTTTGTTCCATCATAACGCCGCTTTAATTTCCGCTTTTTATCTCTTCTAACTCCAACCAGCGCATCTCTTTTTCGTCTAACTCTTCAGAAACTGCACCATGACGAGTTGTAAGAGCTATTAGTTCGTCGTTACTACACTCCCCAGAGGCTAGTTTGCTCTCTATTTCGCTTTTTTCGGCTTCAAGGCTTTCTATATCTTTTTCTAGTGCTTCATACTCCTGTTTCTCCTTATACGATAGCTTTTTTTGTCGCTCTTTTGGCTCATGGCGAGGGGCGGTTGATGCTGAGTTTTGAGGTTTTAATGCTGCCTTTAATTCCTCTTCCTCCTCTTTTGCATTACGATACTGTGTGTAGTTACCTTCGAATAGTTTTGTCACTCCATCATCTTCAAAGACTAGTAGATGGTCTACCACTTTATCCATAAAAAAGCGGTCGTGGGATACCACAATCAGACAACCTCCAAAATTTTCAAGATACGACTCCAATACGTTTAAGGTTGCGATATCGAGGTCGTTTGTAGGCTCATCGAGAATTAAAAAGTTTGGTGAGCGCATTAATATAGTTAGAAGATATAATCTACGTCGTTCTCCCCCCGAAAGTTTCGCTACAAATGAGTGTTGAACAGCAGGTTCAAACATAAATTGGGTTAAAAATTGCGAAACTCCAACGGTCGAACCATCACCAAGTGTCACAACCTCAGCAATATCACGTACAACATCTATAACTTTTGTATTATCATCAAAATTTATCCCCTCTTGTTTGTAATAGCCAAATTTTACGCTGCTACCTAAATCCACAACGCCGCTATCGGGCGAAATTTGAGCTGTAAGTAGCTTTAGAAGCGTACTTTTACCGCTCCCATTTTTGCCGATAATTCCCAGCTTTTCGCCACGATTAAAGGTATATGTAAAGTTGCGGAGTACACATTTTTCACCGAAACTTTTATATAAATCTTTCGCTTCAAATATTTTGGTGCCAAGACGTGCTTCACCCACGTTAATTCTAACTTTTGAGTCGCTTCTCGTTGCAAATGCCTTATCTTTTATCTCATAAAAGGCATCTTTTCGATATTTTGCTTTTGTACCACGAGCTTGTGGCATTCGGCGCATCCAGTCGAGTTCGGTGCGATATAGGTTTTGAGCACGCTCTTTTTCGGTTTCAAACTGTTCGATACGTATTGCACGTTTTTCGACATAATCGGAGTAGCCCCCTTTATATGAAAATAGCTCTTTTTGGTCGATTTCATAAATATCGGTACACACTCTATCAAGAAAATAACGGTCGTGGGTAACCATAAATAGGGTTTTGCCGCATTTTAATAGATACTCTTCAAGCCATGCCGACATCTCTAGGTCGAGGTGGTTGGTAGGCTCGTCGAGAATCAATACATCGGGGTTGTCGACAAGTACCTGAGCAAGTGCAACTCTGCGCTGCTCACCCCCCGATAGGGTATTGACCTTTTGAGTGAGGTCAAAAATATTTAACTTCGACAAAATAGCCTTAGCTCTAACCTCAATATCCCATCCGCCATAACTATCCATCTGAGTAGCATAATGCGAAATTTTATCGGCATCGTTATTTTCGATTGCTTTGTGATAATTTTCGATTGTTGTGATAAGTGCAGGATTGGAGTGGTAGATAGCCTCTAAAATTGTGGCATCGCTCTCAAAAAATGGATTTTGACACAAGTAGCCTATTTTAATATCACGACGGAAAGTAATATCGCCCCCATCGGCACTATCTTTTCCTGCAATAATATTTAAAAGGGTACTTTTTCCGCAACCATTTTTTGCAAGTAGAGCTATTCTACTTCCCTCTGTAATGTAGAGTGATAGATTTTCGTAAAGTAGAAAATCTCCAAACCATTTGCTTATATTGTGAAGTTGTATCATATTTTTCCTTTGAATTTATTGCTTTTCCATAGCTGCAACTATTGTCGAAACTATATCTTTTGCAACCTCTTTTTTGCTCTTTAATTCAAAACTAACAGAGCTATCATCTCTACCAATAATAGTAATTTTATTGGTATCTACACCAAATCCAGCTCCTTTATCTTTCAGTGAGTTAAGAACTATAAAATTTAAGTTTTTATTTGCAATTTTCTTTTTAGCATTACAAACTTCATTGTCGGTTTCGAGTGCAAAGCCTACAAAAATTTGATTATCACGGCGGTTTTTACCTATTTCGGCTGCAATATCTTTTGTTTGACGTAGATTTATTGAGAGTTCACCGTTAAAGTCCTCTTTTTTCATCTTATGGTCGGCAACCACCTCTGGGGTATAGTCGGCAACTGCTGCTGCCATCACTATTATATCGCTTTTTTCAGCTTTTGGAATAGCTTCTAAAAACATCTGCTCTGCACTTAGAGCCTCAATCTCCTGTACACCTGCAATCGACCCTTTTAGTCGTGCATCAACACCAGCTCTTACAATTACAACCTCAGCTCCCTGCTCTTTTAAAGCAGATGCAATGGCATAGCCCATTTTACCAGAGGAGTAGTTGCTAATAAAGCGGACTGAATCGATAGGTTCGATAGTGCCACCAGCGGTAACAACTGCACGTTTGCCTTTTAGGGGTAAATCTTTATTGAAGTAGTTTTTTATATATTCTACAATATTTTCAGGCTCTTCCATCCGTCCTTTGCCCTCCAATCCGCTTGCTAAAAAACCGCTCGAAGGCTCAATTATCTCAACACCATCTTTGCGGAGTGCTTCAATATTACGAGCTGTCGAAGGGTGTTTATACATATCCAAATCCATTGCAGGAGCAACAAAACAAGGACATCGGGCAGATAAATATGAGGTAACAAGTAGGTTATCAGCAATGCCGCATACCATTTTCCCCATTGTTGAGGCTGTAGCTGGAGCCACAATATAGCCGTCAGCCCACAGTCCGAGCTTAACGTGTGAGTTCCACTCACCATTCTCAGGATTAAAAAACTCTACAAGTACAGGATTACCTGAAAGTGTTGCAAGAGTAAGTGGAGTAATAAACTTTTTGGCGTTTTCGGTCATTAAAACCTTAACGTTACATCCCTCTTTTTTTAGTGCTCTAACAAGAATAGCAGCTTTGTAAGCTGCTATACCTCCTGTTATTCCAAGCAATATATTTTTGCCTTTAAGCATAATTATATCAACTTTAAAATATATTTTTACTTTTATTTGAAAGGATTAATTGTTCAAAATTTTGACTATAAACCCTCCTCTGTAGTCTCAAGTTTTTCAACCACCTCTTTGTGTTTAATATTTAAATCGCCATCAAGATACTCTTCAACAGCAATTAACACAGGTTTAGGAAGACGCTCATAGTAGCGAGAAACCTCGATTTGTTCACGGTTTTCGAAAGTCTCCTCTAGTGTGTCGGTAGTGGTGTTAAATTCGCTTAATTTTTTTACCAACTCTTCTTTAATTTCACTTCCAATTTGGTTTGCACGACGTGAAATTCCGACGATAGAACCATAGATATTACCTGTTTCAGCATCGAAATCGCTAAGTGTGCGAGTCGTTGTATTTGTTGGAATTGTTGATTTTTTAAACTCCATATTGTATGTTATTATATAAATTTAGTTACTAAATATAGTTTTCGCTACTCTTGCTCACTCTCTGTTTCTTGAGCTTTTTTGTTTTTACGCTTGCTTTTCTTAGCTTCACCCTCTTCTACAGCTTCTGAGATTTGTTCAGCTTTTTTCAATGTTGCTTCGGCACCATCTTGGTGTGTTGCTCCTCCCGAAGGATTTACAATAGACGAAGATATTTGAACATCATCATCACCAAAACGCTCTCTTCTTTTGCGAGTTTTCTCTTTTGCAGTTTCAAGCTCTTTCTCAACAATCTCCTCAAGCTCCTCAGCAGTAATCTTGCCAGTATCTACCATTTTTTGCAGCTTTTCGTAACGTTTTGTACCTTTGATAATCTGCTTTTCTGTAAGCTCAGAATCCTCACCAGCTTTTTGAATTAACTGCTTACCCTCTGAAAGTTTTGTAGCATTAAGAAGGATTCTATTAATCTCTGTTGAGTGTTTGCTATCGGGATATTCCGCTTGGAAATTATAGGTTGCATCGATTGTGTTGTAATAACGCTCACGCTGCTTTGTATCTATCGAATTTCGTGCAAATAGATAGTTTGCTTTAGCGATAAGATATAAAATTTCTTCTCTATGTGGAATATCTGGATATTTTTTAACTACATTTTTAAATGCTGTAATTGCAGAGTTGTAATATCCAATATCGTAATAAATTTTACCAATTTCGAACGCCTTATCATATAGTCTCATTTGTAGCTCATCTAGTATATCGTCAACTGATTCTACTCTTTCGCTATCTGGATAGCGTGAAGCGTACTCAGAGAAAGCAATAATTGCAAGTTCAGTTGGAGTTTGGTCTAACTCGAAACTTGCAGCTTCTTGATAGTAGCTCATTGCGTAAAGATATTCAGCCTCCTCTACAAATCCACTACGTCCGTAGTTTTTACGAAATTCGTCGAAAAGACGAGCACTTTCGTCATAATAACTCTGCTCGTAATAGGTTTTTGCTAGATAGAATTTTATAGTATCAGCTTTCGATGTACCATTAAAAATAGGTTCAATCTGAGAGAAAAGAAACATAGCCTTATTGTTTTTGCCATTTGCAAAATACTCCAAACCTGTTTCGTACATTGTTTGATAGTCTCTACTCTTTAATAGTTTGTCAAAACCAGTACACGACACAAAACACACAAATAACGCACTACAAAAAAGAAATTTAAAAAATTTAGCCATACATAAATTATTTAATGCTACGGTAAAAACACGCATATCGCAGCAAAGGTAATAAAAAAAATCTAATTTACTACAATTAATGCCGTAAATTATGGTATTGGTGTTAATTTACGATATTTTAAAACTAGCTATATATTCTATGCTAGGTTAAAATATATTCCAATAAATAACGTAAGGCGGACAAAAAAAGTGTATAAAACTAAAAAAATATAGTAAAAAAATTGTAATACAGCAAAAAGAGTCTTACATTAAGTAGGGTAAAATAATTATTGGTGTATTTTTAAAAGTGCTATTGGAGATGAGATTTTTTGCTATTGAATCGAAAATATAGTGGTTCTATATTGAGATTTAATAGTGAAAAATATCGCTCCAAGAGTGCTATTAAGAATATGGCAATAATTGTTTTACACTACTTAACAATAAAAGTAGTTATATTTGTCAATTAAAAATTCTTTACGATCGATAAGCCGATAGATTTAGATTTTATCTATAATAAAATAAATCAGAATCGAGATTCTGTTATGCTTCGAGAGACTTTTAATAAAATTCTGGAAGCGGATAAAAATGGAGGATTGCCGAAATTTATTATCCCAGAACTTTAATTAAAAATGGCGAATGATAGCCACTAATTTATCATTCACCATTTATAATTTATAATTATCTAAAAAAACTATGCATCCTCTCAAAGATATTAGGTTCTTTGCTTTTAGGAGGATTGAAATTATCTGATTTTGAGATAGATTCTATCGCCTTTTTCTCATCTTTTGAGATGTTTTTAGGGATAAAAATATCTACAATAATCAGAAAATCGCCATTGCCATAACCGTTAAGGTCGGGAAGCCCCTTGCCACGTAGGCGTAATACTCGTCCGGGCTGTGTGCCTGGTTCAACCTTAATCTTAATTTTGCCTGTAACTGATGGAACCTCTACAGACGCTCCTAAAATTGCATCGGCTACGTTTAAGCGTAGGTTGTAAAGTAGGTCGTTGCCATCACGAATAAGCTCTGGATGTGGCTCTTCTTCTATCAATACCAAAAGATCACCATTTACTCCACCATGTTTAGCAGCGTTACCTTTGCCCGAAACCGATAGCTGAATACCCTCGCCAACACCTTTAGGAATACGTATTTCTACAATCTCTTCAGCTTTTGTCGTGCCATCGCCATGACATTTATCACATTTTTGAGTGATAATTTTACCCGAACCTCCACAAGTTGGACACTGTTGAGTGGTTTGCGATTGTCCGAAGAATGTATTTACTACACGAGTAACATATCCATTACCATTACAAGTGGTACAGGTAGTGTAAGAATTTGAATCCTTAGCACCGCTACCTCCACATTTATCGCAACTTACTAATTTATTAATTTTTATCTTTTTCTCAACACCTTCGGCAATCTCTTTAAGTGTTAAGCGCACCTTTACACGTAGATCGGAACCACGGTTGACTCTTGGTCCTCTCTGACCACCGCCATTAAAGCCACCAAAGCCGCCAAAGTGACCTCCGAAAATATCACCAAAACGGTCGAAAATATCATCCATATTGAAGCCACCGCCTCCAAAGCCGCCGCCGCCATATCCGCCTGCGCCACCTTGCATTCCAGCATGACCAAATTGGTCGTAGCGACTACGTTTGTCGGGTGTGCCAAGTACATCATACGCCTCAGCAGCCTCTTTGAATTTCTCCTCAGCCTCTTTATTGTCTGGATTTTTGTCGGGGTGAAACTTAATTGCAGCCTTTCTGTAGGCTTTCTTTATCTCGTCGGCTGTAGCGGTCTTGCTGACCCCTAACACCTCATAATAATCTCTTTTTTCCATCTATTCAACTATTAGGAACCTCTAAAAAACAATCTAAATTTAGAACTCCCATATTCTAAATTATTCTCCAACAACAACTTTTGCGTAGCGAACCACTTTCTCTTTCATCATGTAGCCTTTCTCTACAACATCGATAATCTTGCCTTTTTTCTCTTTATCTTCTACAGGGAATTTAGCGATTGCATCGTGGAAATCGGTGTCAAGCTCAGCGTTCATAGCCTCGATTTGAGTTACGCCTTGCTGTTTTAAAATATCCAAAAGACGTTTGTGGATAAGTTCAACTCCACTACGAAGTGCATCAATATCATCCGATTTTGACATGGCTTCGCTAGCACGGTCAAAATCGTCGACAATCGGTAAAATAGTCTTAATTACCCCCTCAGAAGCAGTTCCTAATAAATCCATCTTCTCTTTAAGGGTGCGTTTGCGGTAGTTGTCAAATTCGGCAGAGAGTCGCATATATTTATCCTGCCACTCTTTAGCTGCTGCTGTCAAAATAGCACTTTCGTCAGCTATCTCAACCTCTTTTTCTGACAAATTGTCACACTCATTAGAGCCACACTCTTTATCAGAAAGATTGTCGCAACACTCATTAGAGTTGTTAACTTCGTTATTTTCAATGTTATTACACTCTTTTTCTGTCTCTTTCATCTTTAATTTTTTTTTGTTTCTTATATATTTCGCAAATAACATACCACTACTAATAATCTGCCAAAATTCTACTCTCTATCAACCGAGCTTGGTTTTCAGGGTTGTAGATATCATCTATTATTTTTTTACACTCCATGGAGCATTTTTCTCTCTGGTTTTTGTCGCTTAGCTTTGTCATCCAGAAATAGATTGCATCTGATAGTGAAATTGCATCGCCACGATTAAAAAATCCGCCTGTCACACCATCAACAATAGCCTCATATTCGGGCATTTGACGCTTGAAGTCGTTGTGTGTAACCACTGGAACGCCATACGAAAGTGAGTGCATCGCAGTAAGTCCTACATTCCCTGGACTTACCGTTAGCCAAGCTGCCTTAAAAAGCGTTGCATTCATGCTTTCATCATAGCAATCGCCATAAAACCACACTTGGTCCTCTAATCCTAGCTCCTCTACACGCTCTTTTAGATTCTTTTCTTGCTCTCCTGAGCCTACCAATATTACGTTATAGATAATTTGTTGAGCTTTTAATATCGCAATAGCTTCTAACAGAATGTGAAGTGATTTTTGAGGTGTTAAACGTCCAAGAAATATTAAGGTCGGAGCTTCTACGCCAAAATAGTTGCGTAAAAATAGAAAATCCTCTTTACGGTCTCTATATTTTAGTTGTAAATCCCTATTTAGACTATTATATATAACGCTTATTTTCTCTTTTTTATATCCATTTTTTATCATTTCTGCCTTGCCATGGTTTCCATAGAGAAATATTCCAGATGCTAAACGCATATAGGTTAAGTTTTTAAGTCGCTGAAAATAGGTTTCATTACCATAAAGTCCATGACCCCATAAATATACTTTTTTACCCATTAAGCGGGCAAAACATAGTAGCAACCAGTTGGAGCGAATACCTCCGTTTGCAGTCAGTATAAATCCATCATACCCTTCAAAAAGTAATTTATACCACCCTTTTTGCCAAATTAACTTAATTCCTTTAAATTTTGGCTCAAGATAGTGCTTAAATCCCTTTAGCTCTTCAAATTTCATTAAAGATGCAATTTGCATATCATATTTACCCGCCGAGAAAAAAAAATCGACCTTTTGTGAGTCGTCTAGGCGGTGGAGTAAAGCATGCCGATACGAAGGAGCAATATTTAGCACCAGCGATATACGTGGTTTACGTCTGTCTTTTCGCTTCATATCAGTTAATTATGGTCTATTTGTTGTAGCCAACCGCTCACTGTTACTGTTTTTGTTGAGTCAGAGGCAAATTGGTATGGTTGAAACTCTAAAGAGGTGATAATTTGTGGTAAATTTGCTAAAATTTCAAATCTACGATAGGCGTACATTCTGTTTTTTGTATCGCATAGAACAAAAACATGATAACCCTCTGTAGTAATATTATTTATGCACACCTCACCAATAGTGCTATCGTAAGTGCCATTCATATATGAGGTTACAGTCGTTCCGTTATATTTATGGCTTAGAATGCCCTCTAGTGCATCATCATAATTAGCTGGTGAATAGTCGGCTGTATCGGCCAAAAATACGTGGCTTACAATTTCACTAGGAAAGCTCTTTACGCTATCAGTTGCTGGCACATCATAGCAGGTTATGCTATATGAGGTGTCGACTATGTTGACTCCTTCGCATGAAATTAAGCTGAAAAAAAAGGCAAATATTATTAAAAACTGTTTCATAGTTAATGGAAAAATATTGAATTTTTAGAAGTTCGCTTTAATGTAAGTAGGGTAAAATAATTATTGGTGTATTTTTAAGTAGGGTAAAATAATTATTGGTGTATTTTTAAAAGTGCTATTGGAGATGAGATTTTTTGCTATTGAATCGAAAATATAGTGGTTCTATATTGAGATTTAATAGTGAAAAAT
>JAWXTR010000034.1:0-25930 GCA_044433365.1 Rikenellaceae bacterium | reverse complement strand
TGAGATTTTTTGCTATTGAATCGAAAATATAGTGGTTCTATATTGAGATTTAATAGTGAAAAATATCGCTCCAAGAGTGCTATTAAGAATATGGCAATAATTGTTTTACACTACTTAATAGCGGTTTTACAGAGATCCTAAATTTAGATTTCAGAGGTTCACACTGACAACCCTGACAAAATTTCGTTCAATCTCTTTCGTCCAGCACGTTTTAGTGGCGAAAGTTTAGGTATTTGATACCCCTCTATACCCTGCTCTCTTACTGGTGGAGTACAAAATTTAAGTATTTCACACCGTTTTTGCTCTATCTCAGGAGTAATTGCTTTCATAGCCTTTATATTCCAAGGGCATACGCTTTGACACGCATCACAACCAAAAATTGTACTATTCCAAAGTCTAATTATCTCCCTTTGCCTATCTGTAAATGGTAGTTTATGCTCTATTGTTATATAGGATAAGCAGCGGTTGCTGTCGACAACACCATTATCTAAAATTGCTCCACTTTTACACCCCTCTACGCAGCGACGACAATTACCACATCCATTAAAATTATCGGCTTTACTATAGCTGTCAAGCTCTAAATCAAGAAGTAGTGAGCCAATAAAAAAATAGCTTCCAAATTGACGATTAACAACAAGTCCATTGCGTCCAATCCACCCAAAACCAGCCTCTACTGCCCAGTGACGCTCAAGTAGCGGTGCGGAATCTACAAAAATACGATGCTCTACATCTCGCCCTAACCTGGCTGCAATAGAGTTGTAAAGCTCGCAAAGTAGAGTCTTTAAAGTGAAGTGATAATCGTTAAAATATGAGTATGAAGCTACCAAAGGGGTCAGCTTCTCACCACAATTTTCGGCAGAGAATGGTATCGTACATTTTATTGAATTTTTATCTCGAAGTTGATAGCTAATTCCGCATAAAATTAAGGTTTTTCCCCTGTTTTCCTCTAAAAGCAGGGACGGATTGTAGCGAAGCTCTCTATTGCGATTAAACCACTCCATTGTACCATTATAACCTGCTTTAATCCAGCTATCTACACGCAAATTTCCAACCATGGTATAGGTCGGTTGGACAGCTCCACAAATATCAAAACCGAGCTTTTTTGCACGATTAATGATAAAAAGATGAGGAAAAAGATTGTTCATATAATATTTTTTTGTAATATTGCGGTTTATGGTGAAAAATATGCTTCAAAAAATTGATATTTTAATAACAAAATAGTGTCAATTTTTAGAGGCTTTGCTACAAAGTTAAAACTTATTCTAAAATTTATGTCAAAACTAAACAATAAAATTTCTGACAGTGCGGCAGAGAAGGTAAATAAAGTAGATGCTGAAAGTCAAATAAAACATCTATCAAAGATAAAACCGAGTCGTATAGCATATCCCGTTATTATAGGGTTGTTGGTAGTGGCATATCTAATTTGGCGAGAGGTAGACGTAGAGGCTCTAAAGCAGATTCAGTTTACTTGGAGAGCACTGTTTTGGATTTTTATGGCACTACTATGTATGGTAGGACGTGATTTTGGCTATATATACCGCATAAAAGTACTATCTCGTGGACAACTTTCGTGGATTGAGTCATTTCGCATAATTATGCTTTGGGAGTTTACCTCTGCTATCACACCTTCAGCAATTGGGGGGACAAGTTTTGCGATAATTTATGTTCATAAGGAGGGGGTTTCGCTTGGGCGAAGCTCTGCAATTGTGCTTTTGACCTCTTTTCTTGATGAGTTGTACTTTGTAGTAATGCTTCCGCTACTGCTATTTGCAATTGGTAAAAGCAAACTATTTGGCGTTGGAGATGGTATGGTTGAGAGTGGAATTATTACCGTTGCATTTGTTGGTTATTTCATAAAATTGGCATATACGCTACTAATTTCTTATGGTCTATTTATCAATCCAAAAGGGTTTAAATGGCTTTTGTTTAAGTTGTTCCACTTACCATATTTACGTAAATTTAAGCGAAGTGCAATAATTGTAGGTAACGATATTGCACAAAGCTCAAAAGAGATAAAGGGTCAAGGTCTAAAATTTTGGTTTGAGGTAATATCCTCTACTTTCCTTTCGTGGAGTTCTCGCTATTTTGTTGTAAATGCTCTAATTTTGGGCTTCTTTGTCTTTTCTGACCACTTTTTACTATTTGCTCGCCAACTAGTGATGTGGATAATGATGCTTATCATGCCAACACCAGGAGGTAGTGGTTTTGCAGAATATTTTTTCAAGGAGTATCTCAACGACTTTATTCCAGTTGCTGGATTAGGTATAATTTTAGCCCTTATTTGGCGATTAGTTACCTACTACCCTTATCTTGTTATTGGTGCAATTATTTTTCCTCGCTGGGTTAAAGATAAATTTAGAGGATAACTCTATTTTTAAAGGGGAGTTCTAAATTCTGGATTTTGAGAGATTTTTCTTTTTAAGGCTTTAGAAGTTCCCTAAAAAATTAGACCTAAGTGTATTAGCAAAATCGCATGTTTTCTCTTACGGTTTGCTTCGCTCGCAAAAGCTAAAAAAAATTGTTCAAACCTCTGTTTAGCATAAATTATTTTAACTAAAATGAAAAAATTACTAATATTTTTCAAAATATAGTTCTTTTTTCAAAATTTCTGTGTAATTTTGTAACTGGCTAAATGGCTAGAGGAAAATCTCAAAACGAAATAGCTCAAAAGTTTCAAACTTTTATTAGCATAGATAATAAAAAAATATATATAAGGTGAAAATTAACTATAAAGGAAGAGATTTAACAATCTCTCAACTCTGTTTCGACTCTCGTAAAGTGGTTGACGGTGCAATGTTTGTGGCAATTAAAGGAATTAGCAGTGATGGGCACAACTATATATCAAAAGCTATTGAGAGTGGTGCTAAGGTGATAGTTTGTGAAAATATGCCGCAACAAAAAAGTGATGAGGTAGTATATATTGCTGTTGATGATAGTAATAAAGCTCTCTCTGAGCTATCGTCGCTATATTATGGCAATCCTAGCTCAAAGCTAAAATTGGTGGGTGTGACAGGCACAAATGGAAAAACAACTACCGCTACATTACTTTACGAAATGTTTAGAAATTTGGGTCATAAATCTGGTTTAATTTCTACCGTAATATACAAAATTGACGATAAAGAGGTTGCATCTTCGCATACAACTCCCGATGTTCTAAAAATTAATGAGCTTTTATCTCAAATGGTAGAGGCAGGGTGTGAATATTGCTTTATGGAGGTCAGTTCACACAGTGTAGTGCAAGGGCGTATCGATGGACTACACTTTACAGGAGGAATTTTTACAAATATTACCCACGACCATCTCGATTATCATGGCACTTTTGCTGAATATATTAAGGCTAAAAAGGGGTTTTTCGATGCCCTTTCTGCTGATAGCTTTGCTCTCTACAATAGCGACGACAAAAATGGCAGCGTAATGGTTCAAAATTGCAAAGCTACTTGTCGCTCTTATGCCCTAAGAAGTGGTGCCGACTATAAATGTAAAATTATAGAATCTCACATGGGTGCTATGCTTTTACAACTTAATGGTAAAGAGGTTTGGGTTAATTTGATTGGTGGATTTAATGGCTACAATATCTCGGCTGTTTATGGTGCAGCTTTAGAGCTTGGCGTTGACAGAGACGATGCACTTTGTGAGCTTAGCAAGCTCAAGAGCGTAGCTGGTCGTTTCGATTATGTCGTTTCGAAAGATGGAGTTACAGCAATTGTAGATTATGCCCATACTCCCGATGCTCTTGAGAATGTACTTCGCACAATAGAAGAGATTAGAGAGCCTCACCAAAAGATTATTACCGTCGTAGGATGTGGAGGAAATCGTGATAAGACAAAACGCCCAGAGATGGCAAAAATAGCCGCTGATATGAGCGATTTTACAATCCTAACTTCCGATAATCCTCGTTTTGAAGAGCCTGAAGATATCTTAAAAGATATGGAGGCTGCACTTATAGGCAATATGGCTGGAGGCGTAAACTACCAAGGTCGTTACACTGTAATTAGCGATAGGGCGCACGCACTTTCAATGTCGTCGATAATGGCAAAAGGGGTTGATAGCGCAAAACGAGAAAAGGGCTTAACTGGCGATATTATATTGATAGCAGGAAAAGGTCACGAGCCATATCAAGAGATTAAAGGTGTTAGAAACTACTTTAACGATAAAGAGATTATAAACGATATTTTTGAAGCAAGAAGATAGTAAATGATAAAATATTTAGCAGATTTAATAGAGAGTAGCTACGGTACACCGGGTTTCGGAATGTTTGAATTTATATCGTTTCGAGCAGCTGTAGCAATAATTTTTTCACTACTACTCGGGACGCTTTGGGGGCGTAAGCTAATTGACTATCTTCGTAAAAAACAGATTGGCGAAGATATTAGAGAGCTGGGGCTAGAGGGGCAAAATCAGAAAAAAGGTACTCCTACAATGGGCGGTTTAATAATTATTTTTTCGCTTTTAATCCCAGTTTTACTCTTTTGCGACCTGACAAACATATATATTCAGCTTATGATTCTATCGACCGTATGGCTTGGAATTATAGGTTTTGCCGACGACTACATCAAAGTGTTTAAAAAACGTAAAGAGGGTCTTAGTGGAAAGATGAAAATCGTAGGACAGGTGGGTCTTGGAGTAATAATTGGAGTGGCAATGTGGCAATGTAACGATGTTGTGGTAAGAGTCGACACAAATACCAAAAATATGGTTGTCTCTCAGATTGGGAGCAGCACTAATGGCAACTCTTCTACCGCTGGAGCCAAAACCATAATTACAAAAAATAGCGTTACGACAATTCCGTTTTTAAAAGATAATGAGTTTGACTACGATTGGCTTTCTCCTGCAAAAGATGGCGATACGCTTGGCTGGCTTATATATATTGCAGCTGCGGTAATAATCATAACAGCGGTTTCGAATGGGGCAAACCTTACCGATGGATTGGATGGGTTGACTGCTGGCACCTCGGCCGTAATTGGGGCTGTTTTAGGGCTACTGGCGTATATGTCGGGAAATATTATGTATGCCGACTACCTCAATATCCTATACATTCCCGGTAGTGGTGAGCTACTGGTGTTTTGTGCCGCCTTTGTGGGTGCAATAGTTGGATTTTTGTGGTATAATTGCCATCCTGCTCAGGTATTTATGGGCGATACAGGTTCGCTAGCAATTGGTGGTATAATTGCTATTATTGCGTTGCTTATTCGTAAGGAGTTGTTGCTACCGATATTATGTGGAGTATTTTTAGTAGAGTCACTATCTGTAATTTTGCAGGTTAGCTACTTCAAATATACAAAAAAGAGGTATGGAGAGGGTCGAAGAATATTAAAAATGGCTCCACTCCATCACCACTACCAAAAAAAGGGATTTGCTGAGACAAAAATTGTAAATCGATTTTGGATTATTCAATTTTTATTAGCTGCGATAACCTTAATTACTCTAAAAATAAGATAAGGGAACTTCTAAAATCTGACTTTCGGAGCTTTTCCGTTTTAAGACTTCATCTTTGAATTTTGCAAATTTAGGCGGTAGGAGCTACTACAGCCTATATTCACAAAATCCAAAATTAAAGCCTTAAAACAAAAAATCTCACAAAATCCAGAATTTAGAACTCCCCATAAGAGAACATCTAATTACTAATAGGGTACTTCTAAAACAAGATTTTAGACCTCCCCGATATATCATAATATTGTGATAGCTATCACAATATTATGGTTACTATATATTTGTAGATATATATGGATAAAGTTATTGTACTAGGAGCTGGCGAGAGTGGCGTAGGTGCTGCTGTGCTAGCTAAAAAGATGGGCTGTGAGGTATTCCTTTCGGAATATGGCTCTATTGCAGAAAATTACAAATCGATAATAGTCGATTGGGGGATAAATTATGAAGAGGGTGGACACACCAGAGAGCTTTTTGAAGGCGGAGCGGTGTGTATAAAAAGCCCCGGAATTGCTGATAGCTGTGATATTGTTCACTATGTTAAAGAGCTGGGCATGGAGGTAATCTCCGAGATAGAGTTTGCTGCTCGTTATAGCGATGCAAAATTTATCTGCATCACTGGAAGCAATGGGAAAAGCACAACTACAACGCTAATTTACAACATCTTAAACCGAGGTGGATACAATGTTGGTTTAGGGGGAAATATCGGTAAAAGTTTTGCTTATCAAGTGGCTACTGAGAGCTACGATTGGTATGTATTAGAGCTAAGCAGCTTCCAACTCGACGGAATGAAGCACTTTAAGGCTGATATTGCTGTTCTTACAAACATCACTCCCGACCACTTAGACCGCTACGACCATAGTTTTGAGCTTTACACAAAAAGCAAGTTTAGAATAATCCAAAATATGGGTAGTAGCGACACTTTTATCTACTCAATGGATGATAAAGCCACTATATCCTATATTCTTGAAAATAGAGAGTCGTTTACAATGCCAACAGTGCCTTTTTCGGTAAATCAAACCCTTTTAGAGGGAGCTTGTCTAAACGAAAACAACCAAATTGAAATAAATCTTTTGGGTCACGACGAACTATACATAGATAGAGAGCAGGTAAAACTACTTGGAGTACACAACATCTACAATATTATGGCTGCTGCAATGGCTGCAATAAAAGCAGGGGTTGATAGTGAGTCGATTCTCTCTACCATCTACAATTTCGAGGGTGTAGAACACCGCATGGAGCAGTTTTGTGAGAAAGATGGGGTTATTTATATCAATGACTCAAAAGCCACAAACGTAGATTCAGTCTATTTTGCAATGTCGGGGCTTACTCGTCCTGTGGTTTGGATTGCAGGGGGTACTGATAAAGGCAACGACTATGAGCCGCTAATAAGTGCAGTAAAAGGCAAAGTTACAACGCTTATATGTATGGGGCTTGATAATGATGCACTGATTGAGTCGTTTACAGGTATTATTCCATATATCTACTCTACCGCTTCATTGGAAGAGGCTATAGCAAAGGTTAGAACAGTCTATAAAAGTGGCGATTGTGTAATTTTATCGCCAGCTTGTGCAAGTTTCGATCTATTCAAAAATTATGAAGATAGAGGACGAAAATTTAAAGAGGCAATTTTGGCTATGGAGCCTAAACATAAGTAAAGGTAGCTTCTAAAGGGAACTTCTAAAACCTATCAGAATTAAGAATTTAGAACTCCTCTAATCTAAAACCAAAATTTATGTCAGAAATTAAAGATAAAGTAGCAAAAATAATTGGAGGAGACAGGGTTTTGTGGATGCTTATTGTGATTCTTTCACTTGCTTCCATCATAATCATCTACTCCTCTACCGCTTCGCTTGCCTACTCTTCGAATGATGGGAAAACTACCGACTATTTAATAAAACAGATACTTTTTGTCTTTGGCGGATTGGTAGTAACCTATTTAGTCCATTTGATTGATTACCGAAAGTATTACGAAAATGCAGTAGTGATATATGGCTTCTCTATGATATTGATGATGCTGACATTTTGTATTGGCATTGAGCTTAATGGTGAAAAAAGATGGCTTGGTATAACTGGTCTCTTCACCTTTATGCCATCCGATTTTGTAAAAATTGGTTTGACAACATATCTTGCATATAATCTTTCAAAACGTCAAAAATTTATTGATAAAATGAGGCTTTTGCCAATTTTTCATGATTTTAAGAGAAATAAAATTCGAAATCAACGAATTTTTTATAGCAATACGCTCCCTATACTTGGACCAATAGCTTTCTCGGCTGTTTTAGTGATGCTTACAAACCTCTCTACTGCCATAATTATATGCCTTTCGAGCCTTATAATTTTGATTATTGGTAGAGTCAGATGGAGTGAGATTTTTAAACTCACCTACATCACTTTTGGATTGATGCTAGGGCTTATCCTAATACTTTATGTATCTGGATTTGATAGAGCGACAACTTGGGTAAATCGTGTTGAGTCGTTTTTTCTACCTGAAGAGATTCCAGAGAACGTGTATGAGTTAGGAGTTACAGATTATCAGAAATTTCAAGCTAAAGTGGCTGTCGCCTCAGGGTGGCTTACGGGAAAAGGTCCCGGAAATAGCACTCAACGTTCGAGCCTTCCACACCCCTATTCCGATTATGCTTATGCTTTTATTATTGAAGAGTATGGAATTGCTGGAGCTATAATATTTTTGGCATGTTATCTGGGGATTTTCTATCGCACAATAAAGATATTTGGTCGATGTAAAAAAACTTTCCCTGCCCTTATGGTTTTAGGTCTGGGTTCAGCCATTACACTGCAAGCGATGCTCCACATGGGAGTGTCGGTAGGTGCGCTACCTGTTACAGGACAGACCCTACCTATTATTAGTCGTGGTGGTTCGTCGCTATTTTTCACCTCTGCGATGTTTGGTATAATACTTAGCATAAGTCGTGAGTTTAATCGACAAATAGCAACAGAAGAATCGGAAAATAGCCGCAAACTGGTAGAACAGGAGTGGGGGCAAATTGTTGTGGAGGAGAATACAGAGCTTGCTGAAAAAGAGGAAAACTCGGAAGAGATGCAGCTTATTCGCCTTATGGAGAAAAAAAATGAATAAATTACATTAAAATGACAGTTGCATTAAAAAAAGAGACAATAAGAATAGTCGTTAGCGGAGGTGGTACCGCTGGTCATATATATCCTGCAATTGCAGTTGTCGAGGCTATTGAAAAGAGGCTTGGAAAGGAAAATTGCCAAGTGCTTTTTATTGGAGTAGAGGGTAAAATGGAGTGTAATATTGTTCCAAATTATGACTATCAGTTTGAAACACTAAAGGTTAGTGGACTTATACGCAAACCGACACTTAAAAATATAGCAATTGCTACAAATATAGCTCTAAGCGTTTTCAAGGCTAGAAAATTGATTAAAAAATTTAAACCAGATGCAGTAATTGGCTTTGGAGGTTATGTTAGTGCCCCTGTGATTTTTGCCTCTTTAGCGGTTAAGACAAAGCGTTATATTTGGGAGGGAAACTCCTTTGCAGGTCTTTCAAATAGGCTTGTTAAAGATATTGTAGACGATGTATTTGTATCGTTCCCAAATATGGAGAAATTTTTTCCCGAATCTAATATTATCGAGAGTGGAAGCCCTATTCGTGGCAATATGTCGATAGGTGAGCGCAAAGGCGAAGCTGCACTTCAAAAATATGGGTTTAATAGTATGCAAAAAGTGATACTTATAACAGGTGGAAGCCTTGGTGCACGTCAAATTAACGAAGCTTTTTTGGCAAATATTGATAAAGTTATCGAAGATAAAAGCGTTGGGGTGATTTGGCAAACTGGTAAGCTATACTATGAGGAGATGCTCGAGAGAGTAGAGGGGAAAGAGTGTTCAAACATCACAATTCTTCCATTTTTAGACGATATTTCATCGGCATACTCCATAACTGATACTATTATCTGTAGAAGTGGCTCTTCGACCGTTGCTGAGGTGGCTCGCTGCGAAATAGCTGCGCTGTTTGTGCCATCATCGGGAGTTACCGACGACCATCAAACCAAAAATGCACTTTCGGTAGTCGAAAGTGGTGGAGCGGAGATGATTAGCGATAGTGAGGCTATCGAAAAGATGGTTCCTATGGCACTAGCACTTGTTAAAGACGACCAAAAACGGTCGGCAATGATTAAAATCCTAAAAAGATTTGCCCATAACGATGCTGCCGACGTAATAGCGAATAAATTAATAATGAATAATTAATTATTAATTAACAATATGAAAAACATATACTTTATAGGAGTTGGAGGAATAGGAATGAGTTCGATAGCTCGTTTCTATAACCACGAGGGATATAATGTGGCTGGCTACGATAGAGTAGAAAGCCCCTTAACGCTTGCTTTAGAGAGCGAGGGAATAGCTGTAAACTACAATGAAAATATAGAAGCTATTCCAGCCGAATTTCTCGACAAAAATGAGTGTTTAGTAATATATACACCTGCAATTCCTAAAAATCATAAGCAGCTTTGCTACTTTCAAGATGCTGGTTTTGAGGCTGTAAAGCGTTCAAAGGCATTAGGAGTGCTAAGTAGAGGTAAAAGGCTTGTTGCAGTGGCAGGAACACATGGCAAAAGCTCAATTTCTACTATGGTGGCGTGGTTCTTATCAAAAGCTATGCTACTGAATGATGGTTCAGTAGGGGGTTCAAGTGCCTTTTTAGGCGCAATTTCTAAAAATATTGGTTCTAATCTACTTCTTGGTAGTGGAGATACTTTGACTGTTGAGGCTGACGAATTTGATCGCTCATTTTTGCAACTTTTCCCAGATATTGCAATTATTAGCTCAACAGATGCCGACCATCTCGATATTTATGGCGACCACAACAGTATGAAAAGCACTTTTGCAGAGTTCGCCTCTCAAATTAAAGATGGTGGTAGCTTAATATACAAAAAGGGGATTGACTTAACACTACCCTCTTCGAAAATTACTACTTACAGCTACTCTTTGGATGATAAAAATTCAGATTTTTACGCCCAAAACATTCAGCTTGCTAGCAACTATCTATACAGCTTCGATATTGTTACCCCAGAAGGTATAATTGAGGGTTGTCACTTGGGTATTTCAGCCTTAATAAATGTAGAGAATTGCGTTGCTGCCGTAGCAGTATTGTTTTTAGTAGGTTTCGATAGAGAGTCGCTTCTTGGTGCTATTGATAGCTTTAGAGGGGTGAAAAGACGCTTCGAACTCCATATTAATAGGGTTGATAAGGTGTATATCGACGATTATGCCCACCACCCTACTGAGCTTAGAGCTACTCTAAACTCAATTCGTGCTATCTACGGTGAAAAAAAGATTACAGCAATTTTTCAACCTCATCTCTACACTCGAACTCGTGATTTTGCAGAGGGTTTTTCGGCGTCGCTATCGCTTGCAGATAGAGTAATTCTGCTTCCTATCTATCCAGCTCGTGAAGAGCCTATTGAGGGAGTTAATTCACAAATGCTACTGGAGGGAATAACCTCTCAATGTGAGATAGTCGAAAAAGAGGAGTTGATAGCCACTATTAAGGAGGATAAAAACGAGATTTTGGTTAGTTTTGGAGCTGGAGATATAGACCGTTTTTGCGATGAGATTGTAAAAACTTTGAGTTATGAATAAAGTTTGGGAAATATCAATAATTGCTACGCTTTTGCTTCTTTTTCTGGTTTCATCGATATTTATATATCTCGATAATGACCTAAAAAAGATGGATAAGCTAGTGGTAAGCATCTCAAATAGCGATTCGATAAGGTTTGTTACCGAAGATGATGTTAGAGAGCTACTTGAGAGAGATAGCGTTAAAAAATGGCTTAAAAATTATAACGATTGCAATGTAAACGAGCTAGAGAGAGATATTTTGGGTATGACTTTTGTCGACAGTGCTGATGTTTATAAAGTTACAGACGGAACAATTGATATAAATATTATTCAAAAAGATATAAAAGTTAGGATTATTTCAAACTCTGGTGCAGACTACTACATAAGTAAGGACGGAGAGTTGCTCCCAACGCTAAGTCGCTATGTCGCAGATGTTCCCATTGTAAGTTGCAATGATGTTTTTTTAAAATCACTACTTGGAGAAGAGAAAAAAAATTGGCGAAATGAAAAAAAAAGCGAAATAAATTATTATTTTACCCAAAATCTGCTTAACTTTGTAAAATTGGTGGAAAGTTCATCATTTTGGAAGAGTATGATAGTTCAGGTTAAAGTTAGCGATATTAACGAGATAGAGCTGACTACTAGAGTGGGAAATCATCAAGTTATTTTGTGTGATATAGCAGATTTTGATAAATTTGAAGAGTATCTTATCAAATTAAGAGGATTTTATCGTCAAGTTTTACCATCTACTGGATGGAATAAATATAGAGTTATAAATCTTAAATATGATGATATTGTTGTCACTAAGGGGTAGTGATATATATGTGGAGAGCTTCCTTTTATAGATATTTTCAAGCCTCTTGGGCACTAATTAAGTAATTAAAATGAATTATCAAAATCTTTTTATCCCTTAGAAGTAAGGGTTTTAGAACTTTTGTAATGATAAAGATATAGGTTATGGCAGAAATTTTGGATTTTATTGTGGCTATGGATATTGGTACTACCAATATCGTTACGTTGGTTGGAGAAAGAAACAACGATGGCAAAATTAAGATTATAGATTCGACAATTACCCCCTCTAAAGGTATTGCTAGGGGTGATGTGCGAAATGTAGAACATATTGTTGACTCTATAAAACAATCTATTGATGAGATTGAGCAAAAATCTAATATCAAAATTTGCGAAGCTTATGTAGGCTTGTCGGGTGAGCATATAAAATGTTCGCTTCATACAGGTTATGTCTTTATCAAAAGCAGAGATTCAGAAGTTTCTCGTAAAGATGTTGCAGAGCTTTCGGATAGTATGCAGAATGTAAAGGTAGACCCGGGTCAAACCATTATACATATACTACCAGAGACTTACATCCTTGATGGTGACTGTGATATATCACAACCAGCAGGCATGATAGGTAAAAAGCTAGAGGGTCGTTTTAATATTGTTATGGGTAATCGTGAAAACCTTAACCATCTTGAACGCTGCTTTAATCGTGCAAAAATTTCTATCTCAAATATTATCCTTAGCTCTCTTGCTTCGGCTGAGGCGGTGCTTTTAGATGATGAAAAAGAGCTAGGTGTGGCTGTTGTCGATATGGGTGGCGGTACGTGTGATGTATGTATATACCACGACAAAACTGTACGTTATATGGGTGTAATTCCTATTGGAGGCAACCTTATCAACAAAGATATTAAGTCGTATGGAGTGTTGGAGCGTCACGTTGAAAAGCTTAAAATTAAGTTTGGCAGCGCAGATGCTGACTCAATTACCGACAATAAAGTTATAACTCTTGCTGGAGTTAATAATATCCCTTCTAAAGCTATCTCTCAAAAGGTTTTAGCTTCGATTATTGAGGCTAGAATGATGGATATTATTCAAGCTCTTGAAAAGATGCTTGCTGATTCAAACTACGGTGAAAAGATAAAAGGCCCTATCGTGTTAACTGGTGGTTGTGCTAATCTTAAAGATGTAGACAAACTATTTGCTAAGCATTTAGGTCGTGAAGTGCGTATAGCACTTCCTACAATATATGTCGACGATGAGTCGGCTAATATGGTGGCTAAACCTCAATACTCTACAGCTGTTGGTCTACTTCTAAAAGGTGCTATGCTTGGTCGTAACACAAAAGTTATTGTTCCTGATCCTGTTGAGGTTACTCCTGAAGTAGAGGAAGTTGTACCTCCTGTTGTTAGTGGTGAAGAGGAAAAAGAGCATAGAAACGGTGTTGCAGGTGTAAATGATGGGAAAGTCGATGGTGGTGTCGCAGATCCTATAATAGGCGGTGGTACTGGTAGTGGTAATAGTGGCAACGGTGGTACTATTGGCGACGGTGGTGCTGGCGACGGCGGTGACGGCGGTAACGACGGCGGCGGTACAGGCGGACACATGGAGGAAGAAGATGATGATGCAACAAAACCTACAATGGTCGACAAATTTTTTAAATTCTTTGGAGTTAACAGCAAAAGCGACTCTAACGAAGACGATGATTTATAGAAACAAATTTTAACATAAGAGGGAGATGCACTAAACAATAGGTGCAACCCCTGCAAATAATATTACAATGAGTGAAGTTATAGATTGTATAGATGGTAATGTTCTTTCTGACAGATCGAACATTATGGTTATTGGTGTTGGCGGTGGCGGTAGCAACGCTGTAAAATATATGTATGATATTGGGATTCATAACGTAGATTTTATGGTGTGTAATACCGATGCTCAAGCCTTGCATAGAAATCCAATTCCGCAAAAAATCCAATTAGGAGGAGAGTTAACTCGTGGTCTTGGTGCTGGTAACCAACCAGATAAAGGTCGTGATGCAGCACTAGAGAGTGCAGAAGAGATTAAAAAGATTCTTTCATCCTCATCGGTTCGTATGGTGTTTATCACTGCTGGTATGGGTGGTGGAACAGGTACGGGAGCTGCGCCTGTTATTGCACAAATTGCTCGAGAGCTTGATATTCTTACCGTTGGTATAGTTACTATTCCTTTCCGCCTTGAGGGTCCAAAACGTCTTGGACAGGCCGAAAAAGGACTTGAAGAGATGAAACTACATGTCGATTCACTTCTTGTTATCGACAACGAAAATATCTGTAAGATGTATGGAGACTTAGATTTCTCTGAAGCATTTGGTAAAGCAGATGATATTCTTGCTATTGCTGCAAAAGGTATTGCTGAAGCAATCACTAAAGAGCATAAAGTAAACGTCGACTTTGCCGACGTTCATACAACTATGAGCAATAGTGGTATTTCGCTTCTTGGCTATTCGTCTATGGATTTAGGTGCAGAGAATGTGGCTATAGCTCTTACTGAAGAGGCTCTTAGCTCACCACTTCTTAACCAAAACAACATACACGGTGCTCAAGATATTCTTATCAATATCTCTTGGAATAAAGCAGAGCTTAAAATGGCTCAACTTTATGATATAATAGGTCATGTTCAAGCTGCTGCTGGTAGTTGTGCCAATGTTATTTGGGGTGCTGGTAAAGATACTACAATTGGTGAAACAGAGGTTAGTCTTATCATTATTGCAACAAACTTTAGCAACTCGGAAGCTATTGATTTAGGTGGTGGTGGTACAATTATGGGTCGTAATATTATAAAAAAACCTGTAGCTGTTGAGCCAGAACCAAAACCAAAAGAGGAGCCAAAGGAAGAACCTGCACAAATTATCCTAAACTTAGATAGCGATGAGTCTGAGCAAGAGGGTGTAGATGCTCCAGAGGTGATAACTCAAGAGAGCGTGGTTGAGTATGCAGAGAGTAGCGAGCAGGAGATTGTGAATGTTGCTGCTGAGCAGATAGAAGATAATAATATTGAGATGGGCGAAACTGCTGATGATGCTGAATTTAGCGTTACCGACCATGTCCCTTCACATATTTCAGTTATTACATTCAATGACAAAACAAGTTCTAATGTATCAACTCCAGAGAACAAAGATGTTCCAGAGCGTGAATACACAATCGAAGAGTTGGAAGATATGCCTGCTTATCTTCGCAGAAATATTCTAAATAAAATGAATGGTAAAAAATAGTTCCGTTTAGTACAAAAACAAGATTTTGGCTCATTATAATGATAAAATTATCATTATAATGAGCCACTTTTTTATTTTAATTTTTATATAATATTCAAAAATTCCCTATAATTTTGCGAAATTATAGGGAATTTTGTTAACTTTGTAAACCACTAAACTAAAAAGGAAGTTTCGTAAAACGCCCAAAAAATTAGAAAAATAATTGATATTTAGGTTTCGTTTCTAAGAAGAAAAGGACGTTTTAGATATTTACGGAAGTTACAAACTAAACTATGGGATATAAATACTTTCTACTGTGCTTACTTTTATCGTTGACAAAGATATCTGTAGCTAGCCAATCTTCAAATTCTGACGTACTCAGCAGGTTAGATAAGTTGATTGAAAATAAATACATCTATAAGGTTGAAAAGAATAAATATATAGATGCAGCCAAATTTTCTCTTGAAAATAGTACGAACTTAGAGGCTAAAATTGCACTAAGTCAGAAGATTTTTGAGGAGTATAAGTCGTATCGCTACGACTCTGCCTATGTATATGCTCTCGACACCTATCGCTATGCAAAGGAGAGTCGAAATATTAATTTGATAGCACAAGCGCAATGTAATTTGCTCTTTTGCTACTCTACTGTTGGCTTTTTTAAAGAGGCTAGTGATATTATTGATGAGTTTGAAAGAGATATTTTATCCGAAAAATCGACCACTGAAACTACTTCTGATAGTGATGCTTTAAATGATGAAGTTTTGGCTCAATACTATGCTGGAGTGGCCCACTACTACCGTAATTTGATGTTATACGTGGGAAATTCGGTCTATCTATCTGAAAATTACCGTAAGAAGGCTATTGAATATACCAACTTGGCTCTCGCTATATATGAGCCTTCAAGCATAGATTATAGGCTTTTGGAGGCGGAAAATAGGCTTTTTATGCGTGAAGATATAGATAAAAGTATTGACGAGATTCAGCAGTTAATCGAAAATTCAAATTTAACACTCCACAAAAAGGCGATAACCTATTCGTGGCTTGCAACGGCCTATGAGGAGAAAAAAGAGACGCAAAAGGCTATTAATTGCGTTGCACTTTCGGCAATTTATGATATCGAGTCGTCGACTTATGAGACTACTGCTGCAAAGGTACTTGCACGTTATATGTTTGAGAGTGGTGATATATCTCGTGCCAATAAATATATAAAATTGGCTCTTGATGACGCCCAAACCTACAACTCTCCGTTTCGCATGCTTGAAATCCAGACTCTTATGCCAACTATCGAAGAGCTTCGTTACTCAAATATTGAGAAAGATAGGCGTTTTTTGACTATCGTTTCAGCTATTTTTATCCTTTTTATATTTGTTATTGTTTTTATGTTTGTAAAGCTCAAAAAAAGCAATAAAAATCTATCTAAAGCTCGCCGTGAGATTGAAGATAGAGCGGAGGAGTTGGCGCAGTTTAATAGTCAACTTTCTTTAGTAAACGACCAACTTGCCGAGACAAACAAAATTAAGGATTTGTACATTATAAAGTCGCTTTTTGGTGATTCGGCCTTTGTTGATAAGGTGGAGAAGATGTGTAAGGCACTATCTCGTAAAATCAAGGCAAAGCAATTTTCAGAATTAGACCCCCTTATCGGTGGGCTTGGCATAAAACGAGAGCGAGAACGAATGTCCTCGTCGTTCGATTCAGCATTTTTAAAGCTATTTCCAAATTTTATTGAGGAGTATAATAAACTATTCCCTGCTGAATATGCCACAACTTTGGGCGAGGATGGAGCATTATCACCTGAGGTTAGGATTTTTGCTTTGATTAGACTGGGTATTGAGGATATAAATCAAATTGCAAGCTATTTAAATCTATCTCCAAATACAATCTATGTTTATAAGGCAAAGGTAAAGGCTCGTACAATTGTCGATAAAAGTCAATTTGAGAGTTATATTAAAAAAATAGGATAAGCTTACTGTTCTATGCTTTTTCTCTAAAAAACATAAGTAAATAAAATAAATATAGTGTAAAATTCAAGTAACATTTACTATTTTACGTTAATTTATTAGCTAATTAACAATAAAACCAATCTTAATTTACTTCTATATAAATTTTCATAGTACACTGATAATCAACATACTATTTCTTATTATTATTTTAATTCATATTAATTCGTAGTTTTTAGCTCCATTTATTAATAATTTTGCACTACCAAAGTTAAGGAGAGTATATATCCTTAATCTAAACAGTAGAATAACTATAAAATTATTAGTAAAATGAAATTAAACTCTTTAAAAATTACAGCTCTTATGCTAGGGCTTTCGCTTAGCCTATCTGCTTTATCTTTAAGAGCACAAAACTTAACTTCGCCAAGTGGAGAGTTAAATTTAAACTTTTCGCTTACAGAAAAAGGTGAGCCTACTTACGATTTAACCTATAAAGGAAAGGATGTTGTCAAAACCTCTAAATTGGGTCTTGAACTCAAAGATGATATAGGTTTGATGGATGGTTTTACCATTGCCGACACTCAAAATGCAACTTTTGATGAGTCGTGGACTCCTGTATGGGGCGAGGTTAAAACTATCCGTAACAACTATAACGAAATGGCTGTTACTCTTAATCAGGCTGAGAAAAATCGTAATATAATCATTCGTTTCCGCCTGTTTAACGACGGTGTTGGCTTCCGCTACGAATTTCCATTACAAGAGAGTTTAAACTACTTTGTAATTTCGGAAGAAAAGAGCCAATTTGCAATGGCTGGCGACCACACCGCTTTCTGGATTCCTGGCGATTACGACACTCAAGAGTATGACTACAGCGAGACTCGCCTTTCAGAAATTCGCTCTACTATGGACAAGGCAGTTACGCCTAACGCTTCGCAAACTCCATTTTCTCCAACAGGAGTACAGACCTCTTTGCAGATGAAAACCGACGATGGGCTATACATCAATATTCATGAGGCTGCACTTATCGACTACTCTTGTATGCACCTAAATCTTGACGACAAAAATTTTGTATTTGAGTCGTGGCTAACACCTGATGCTGTTGGTGATAAAGGCTACATGCAAGCTCCATGCCAATCGCCTTGGCGTACTGTAATTGTTAGTGATGATGCTCGTGATATTCTTAATTCAAAGATGACTCTTAATCTTAATGAGCCTTGTGCTATTGAGGATACTTCGTGGATAAAACCAGTAAAATATATTGGCGTTTGGTGGGAGATGATTACAGGCAAAAGCTCGTGGGCTTACACCGATGAGCTACCATCTGTAAAGTTAGGTGAGACCGACTACACTAAAACAAAATCAAATGGTCGTCACGCTGCAAACAACGACCATGTTAAGGCTCATATCGACTTTGCTGCTGAGCATGGATTCGACCAAGTGCTTGTAGAGGGTTGGAACCAAGGTTGGGAAGATTGGTTTGGAATGTCGAAAGATTATGTATTTGATTTTGTCACTCCTTATCCCGATTTTGATGTTAAGATGCTTAATGAATATGCTGAAAGTAAGGGTGTACGCCTAATGATGCACCACGAAACCTCTTCATCGGTTCGTAACTACGAACGCCACTTAGACACTGCATATCAATTTATGGTAGACAATGGCTACAACGCTGTTAAGAGTGGATATGTAGGTGATATAATACCTCGTGGAGAGTATCACTACGGACAATGGATGAACAACCACTACCTATACGCTCTAAAAAAAGCTGCTGATTATAAAATTTCGGTAAATGCTCATGAGGCTGTTCGACCTACAGGAATCTGTCGTACATATCCTAATCTAATTGGCAATGAATCGGCTCGTGGTACTGAATATGAGGCATTTGGAGGTAATAAACCTTTTCATACTACAGTTCTTCCATTTACTCGTCAAATTGGCGGTCCTATGGACTATACACCAGGTATTTTTGATACTCAAATGGAGTTTTTAGGTCACGACAATCACAGTATTGTGCTTACAACTTTGGCAAAACAGCTTGCACTATACGTAACTCTTTATAGCCCACTACAGATGGCAGCTGATCTACCATCAAACTACGAAAAACATATGGATGCTTTCCAATTTATCAAGGATGTTGCATTAGATTGGGATGAGAGCATATATATTGAGGCTGAACCTGGAGACTATATCACAGTTGCTCGCAAAGAGAAGGGTTCAAACAGCTGGTTTGTAGGTGGTATCACAGATGAAAACAGACGTACAGCAAAATTCTCATTAGATTTCTTAGATGCCGACAAAGAGTATGTTGCAACAATTTATGCCGATGGTAAAGATGCTGATTATCTTGAAAATCCTACATCTTATCAGATTAAAAAGGGCATAGTTACAAGTAAATCAGAACTTGAAATTGAACTTGCTCGAAGTGGTGGATTTGCAATATCAATTTTTGAGGCTACAGAGGCTGACAAAGGATTAAGTAGTGTAAAATAACTAAAGGTAATTTCTAAAATAACAACAAAACTAAACTAGATGGAAGTGTGACGACAAGATATTTCAAATAATTTGATTTTCAGTGGAATGGTAAAAAATTAAGTTATTTGAAGTTGTCACACCTATCTAAAGGGCACTTCTAAAAATTGGATTTTACCAGCTATCAGTATCAATTTTCAAAATAATTAACAGCCAATAGAAAATAACTACAACAGTATAAACTAATTAAACTAAGCAGAGATGAACAGATTTAAAAAACTATCCTATGTGATGACAGTGTTTCTGATGCTGCTCACAACAGTGCTCTTTGCACAAAATGGGGCAAAAGTTAGTGGTAGGGTTGTCGACGCAAAAGGCGAGGCAATTATCGGTGCTACTGTAATCGAACAGGGCACTTACAACGGTACAATTACCGATTATGAGGGAAAGTTTGAGATAAAACTTTCGACCGATAACTCTATCCTACAAATTACATTTTTTGGCTATAAAGAGGCTGCAATATCTGCATCTTCTTCGGCTCTTTCAAATATTGTACTCGAAGAGGATGCACTAAAACTTGATGAAGTGGTGGTGATTGGCTACGGTACAGTAAAAAAGAGCGATTTAAGCGGTTCGATTGTGGCTATCAAGCCTGAGGAGATGAACCGAGGTGCTGTAACCTCTCCACAAGAGTTACTTCAAGGCAAGGTTGCAGGTTTGGCTATCACTTCTGGTGATGGTGGTCCTGGTGCAGGCTCTACAATTCGTATTCGTAGTGGTGCTTCGCTAAATGCTTCGAACGACCCACTTATCGTTATCGACGGTGTGCCTGTAGCAAGCGATGCAGCTCCTGGTACTAGCGACCCTCTATCTACAATCAATCCTAATGATATTGCCACTATGACAGTATTAAAGGATGCTTCGGCTACTGCAATCTACGGTTCTCGTGCATCGAATGGTGTTATTATTATCACTACTAAAAAGGGTGGAACAGGCGCAATGAAGCTATCATACAATAGCACCTACACGCTAAAAGATCCATACAACCGTGTGAATGTGATGAACGGCACCGATTTTAACTCTGCTGTACTTGGTCAATATGCCGAGGGTACTGCTTTAGGCGATGCTGCTCGTGAGCTGCTAAATATATTCCCTAACACCTCAACAAATTGGCAAGATGCAATCTATCAATTGGGTTTAAGTACCGACCAAAATATCGCAGCTTCGGGTAAAGTGGGATTTTTGCCTTATCGTGTATCGCTTGGCTACAACAATGAGCGTGGTACTATCAAAACATCGAAATATGAGCGTTTTACAGGTGCTGTAAATCTTAGCCCTAAGTTTTTGGACGACCATCTTTCGGTAGATGTAAACTTTAAAGGCACTATCAACAACAACCGTTTTGCTGATAGTGGTGCTGTTGGTGCTGCGGTATATTACGACCCTACAAAACCAATATATGCAGACGACGCTTATGGTTATAATGGCTATTACAACCACACTAGCAACGCTCTAACTGCTCCTACACCTAACACTCTTTCGGCTGTTAATCCGCTATCGATGCTATATGATGTAAACAATAGTGGTACAACTAGCAGAACTCTAGGGAATATTCAGTTAGACTACAAAATTCACGGATTTGAAGATTTACGTGCAAATTTAAATGTAGGTTACGATAGAGCAAACTCTACTGGTGACAACTATGTAAGTAGTGGCTCTTTCCAATCGGCTTTAGATAGTGAATTTGCATATATTGGTCAAGGTAGCTCTTGGGAGAATAAACGCCAAAATAAGGTGTTAGATTTCTACCTAAACTACAATAAAGAGTTGGAGTCGATTAAGAGTAATATCGACTTTATGGCTGGTTACTCTTGGCAGCATTTCTACTATGAAAATTTTGGTCAATCTAAATCAAACGTAATGGATAGCGTTGGCGACAAAGAGGGTTGGGAGTACAACAGTGACGAGAGTCGCTACTACCGCTCTGGTGCCTATGCAGTGCCTTACGAAAACTATCTTGTTTCGTTCTTTGGTCGATTAAACTATAGCTACGACAATCGTTTCTTACTTACTGCAACTCTTCGTCGTGATGGTTCGTCTCGTTTTAGCGAAAATAATCGTTGGGGTTTGTTCCCATCGGCTGCTGTTGCTTGGACTCTTAGCAATGAGAAGTTTATGCAGGGTGCATCGGATGTTGTTTCTCATCTAAAACTACGTGCTGGTTATGGTATTACTGGTCAACAAGAGATTGGTGACTATCTATACATGCCTAACTACACTTTTGGTAGCAACATTAATAGCTCATATCTTGGGGGGTTACTCCTTAAACCTAATGGATATAGTCCTGATTTGAAATGGGAAGAGACAACAACCTACAACGTAGGTGTGGATTACGGTTTCCTTCGTAATCGTATCTCTGGTAGCTTTGAGTATTACCAAAAATATACATCCGATCTGCTTAACACAGTAAGTGCTCCAGCTGGTACCAACTTCTCGAACCTTGTACTTGCAAATATTGGTACAATGAAAAATTCGGGTGTTGAATTTAGCATTAATGCAAGAGCTATCGAGTCGAAAGATTTTAATTGGGATATTGGCTACAACGTAACTTGGAACGATAGCGATATTACAAAACTTACAGCCAATTACAATCCAGATTACGAGGGTATTGCAGCAGCTAACGCACCTTATGGAACAGGTGTAGTGCTTTCTCGCCACCAAGTGGGATATTCGCCATACAATTTCTGGCTATTCCAACAGGTTTATGATGAGGCTGGCAAACCAATTCAAAATGCGATAGTAGACCGTAACGAAGATGGTCAAATTACCGATGCCGACCGCTATTTTACAGGTAAAAGTGCTCTTGCCGACTACTACATGGGTTTCAGCTCTCAGTTTAGATACAAAAAATGGGATTTAGGCTTTAATCTTCGTGCAAACCTTGGTAACTACGCTTTCAATGCAGGAAATGCTGATAATGGTTCGCTTTACAACTTTGGCAATCAAGGTTTCTTGACAAACTATAATATTACAGCTATCGAATATACTGGTTTTAACCAACTTAGCTCTATCGACCAAAAATGTAGCGATTTATTCTTAGAGAATGCTTCATTCCTAAAGATGGATAATCTTACTTTAGGTTATAGCTTCGATAATATTTTTAAATCTAAGCTATCTGGTCGTCTAAGTGGTTCGGTTCAGAATGTATTTACTGTAACTAAATATAGTGGTTTAGATCCTGAGATTCCGGGTGTTACAGGTATCGATAATAGTATTTGGCCTCGTGCTCGTACATTTACTTTAGGTCTTTCGTTTAACCTATAATTTGATTTTATATGAAACTAAAATATATAGCAACTGTTGCATTTTTTGCAGCTGCTCTTTCGCTCCAAAGTTGTGTGAAAGATTTAGATGTTACCCCTTTAGATAAGAATGTTATCTCGGCAGACAAGGCTTATAGCGATGCTGAGAGCTACACTAAAGGTTTAAACAAAATTTACTCTGTTTGGGCACTTTCTGGTCAAGATGGAGCAGGTTCGTCGGATGTTAGTGGTCTTGACCCGGGCAATACAGTGCTTTTCCGCTCATGGTGGACTCTTCAAGAGAACACCTCTGACGCTACAAAATGTTCGTGGGCTGACACTTGGGTGTCGGCAGTAAACTCAATTACTTGGAATACTGCTCAAGTTGAATCTATCGAGGGTGTTTACCAACGCTGTATGTATATTGTGGCTCTTACCAACGAATTTATGAAAAATGTTGGTAATGCTCCATCTTCGATTAATCAAGCTGAGTATGGCGCAGAAGCTCGCTTTAATAGAGCACTTGCCTACTACACTCTGATGGATATGTTTGCTCTTCCTCCGTTTATTACCGAAAGCAACTACTCTATAAATCCATCGCCTCTTACAAGAACAGAGCTTTTTAACTGGATTGAGAGCGAACTATTAGAGATAGTCGATGCACTTCCTACCAAAACCGCTCAATATGGACGTGCCGATAAGGGTGCTGCTAATGCTCTACTAGCTCGTATGTATCTAAATGCTGAGGTTTATACAGGCGTAGACCGCTATAGCGATTGTGTTGCAGCTTGCAACTCTATAATCTCGTCTAATAGCTACGCTCTTGCTGATGATTACGCTGCGCTGTTTATGGCAGATAATGGCGAGAATGTAAATGCTGCACAAGAGATTATTTTCCCAGTGATTTTTGATGGAATATTAACTCAATCTTACGGAATGGGTGCAATAATGCTTGGTTCACGTGGTTCGAGTGTCGGAACTGTCGACTCTTACGGTTGTGAGGGTGGCTGGGATGGTTTCCGTTCTACTGGTAATCTTGTTCGTAGTTTTGAGTTCGAAAGCTCTAATGAGTCGAATTGGAATAGTGATAATATTAAAGATAAACGTGGTATTTTTTATAGTGATGGCAAATCGCTGGATATTACCTCTTCGGCAATAGGTACTTTTACAACCGAAGGTTGGTCGGTATACAAATATACCAATAAAAATAGCGATGGAAGCAATGGTCAAAACAAGGCTTTCCCTGATACCGACTTTCCTATGTTCCGCCTAGCAGATGTATATTTGATGTATGCTGAGGCTGTGGCACGTGGCGGTAGTGGTGGCGATATCTCTACTGCTGTGGGTTATGTAAATGCACTTCGTAAGAGAGGTTATGGCGATGATAGCGGAGCAATCGACTCTTCGTGGCTATCGGCTACTGCTTCTATTGCAGGTTCAGATACTAAGGTTGCTTTTGGTAATATTCTAAATGAGCGTGCTCGTGAACTTTACTGGGAGGGAACTCGTCGTACCGACCTTATCCGCTACGATTTATTCACCTCTTCGTCTTATGTTTGGGCTGAAAAAGGTGGCGTTATTGGGGGCGTTGGTGTTGATAGTAGGTATAATGTTTTTCCTATTCCGCAGACGGATATGGGGGTTAATAGCAACTTACAACAAAACCCGGGATATTAATTAGGAAAACAATGCGTAATTCGTAATGCATAATTCATAATTATTGACTGCCCGTAGAGATGTTGGGTCCAACATCTGTAATCAAACACGGAAAAAATTACGCATTACGAATTAATTACTGTTCGATTAAAGACGATAGACCTATTAAAGACGATAGACCTATCGTCTATACGGGGCGGAAAACAATTTATAATTTATAATTTATAATTTATCATTATACTTAATTATTATGAAAAAAATATTAAATTACATATCAGTTCTATGTGTCGCACTGATGGCTTTTGGCTGTGAAAGCGACCTTGAAAAGGAGA
This sequence comes from Rikenellaceae bacterium, assembly GCA_044433365.1. Classification (GTDB taxonomy): domain Bacteria; phylum Bacteroidota; class Bacteroidia; order Bacteroidales; family Rikenellaceae; genus CAMQVM01. The sequence goes on along the minus strand of JAWXTR010000034.1, from coordinate 1,191 downwards.
TTTATAGCTCTAGTAGTGCTACTCCTGCATCTATCACTACCCTTGCCGACTCTTATGTTTTGGAGGCTGACAAGTCGAGCGAAACGGCTCTTACGGTTGAGTGGAGTGAGCCAGATTTTGGCTATAGTGCCGCTGTTACCAACAATTTAGAGATGGATATTGCAGGAAATTCATTTGCGGCTGCTCAGGTGCTGACCTCTATCTCAAAAGGTGGAAAATATGAGGTTACTCATAAAGAGCTTAATAGCACACTTCTAAAAATGTTGGAAAATGCAGCTCTTTCTATCTCTGAGCTATCGGTTGAAATGAGAGTAGTCTCGTCTATCTCTGATGCAGCTGCTCCGCTTATCTCAAATATTATTACAACCAAAATTACACCTTTCTCTGGTGAGAAAGAGTATCCTCTTATCGCTATTCGTGGTGACTATAGCGGTTGGGACTTTAACGGTGCTCAAAAAATTTACTCTGAAAATAGCGACGACACCTATAGCGGTCTTATCTGCTTTGATGGAAAAGCTGCAAATGGTTGGAAACTTTGCGAAGATGAGGGTTGGTCGGTTAACTGGGGTGTAGCTCAGGAGGCTGCTGCTCCTACAGAGCCTACAAGCCTAATTTTGGATGGCGGTTCGAATATTAAAGATTTTGGTAAAACATTCTACAAATTTGAATTTAGCAAAACAACCACTGAACTTAAAGTTGTGGCATCTTACGATAGTTGGGGTGTTGTGGGCGACTTCTCTGGTTGGGGTGGAAATCCAGATACTGAGTTAGTGCTTGGCTCAGAGGTAGATGAGAGCGGCGCAACTCAACATTATCTATCTGCAACAGTAGATTTATTGGCTGGTCAAGGTTGGAAAATACGCCCTGATAACGCTTGGGGTGGCGACTTAGGTCCGGGAGCGTTTGCCGAAGAGCCAGATAGCGATGGTGGCAACTTCTCAGTTCCAGAAGATGGTAGTTATACCGTTAAGTGGTATTTCAACAAGGTGGAACAGAAACTTATCTTAACCAAAAACTAAAGGGAACTTCTAAACAGAACAAAACATAAACATTGAAAGGCTCTTATTGTGCATATAAGTAGTGTAAAACAATTATTGCCATATTCTTAATAGCACTCTTGGAGCGATATTTTTCACTATTAAATCTCAATATAGAACCACTATATTTTCGATTCAATAGCAAAAAATCTCA
>JAWXTR010000033.1:0-26254 GCA_044433365.1 Rikenellaceae bacterium | reverse complement strand
GTTGTTACCCCCTTTAAACAAGCAATTTTTCAATTCGGTAAAAGAAAAACGTTAAAGATTTAACACCTCTAAGTCTGTGTCTAAAATCTTTGATTTTTGAGTTAAGAGCTTCGGCTCTTGCGTTAGAAAATCCAGCGAAGAAATAGTTTAAAATTCTATCGTGATGATCCTTGAAAGTGTTTTTAACGGTTGAAAAATGCCCCTCTTTATCGTGTTTGTCTACATATTCATACCAAGTTGCTAATTTTCCTTTATAATATGCTTTAAGATACTCTTTTTCTGTCAAGATACGAGGAGTTTTTCCTTTAAATTCAGCCACTGCTGTTATGTTTTTTACATAGGATTTGTACATTTCTTTAACCTTTTTTACATCAGCTCTACTATTCATAATCCTACCGAACTCTTGAGCTATATTATATGCAGTTTCGACCTCAGGAAAATGGTCGAAAAGTGTTTGAATCCTCTCTTTTTGAGAGTCAGCCCACTTATGTTTATTTTAGGGAAGTTTTAAATTCTGGATTTTGAGAGATTTTTTGTTTTAAGGCTTTATATTTGGATTTTGCGAATATAGGCTGTAGTGGCTCCTACCGCCTTTATTTGTAAAATTCAAAGATGAAGTCTTAAAACGGAAAAGCTCCGAAAGCCAGATTTTAGAAGTTCCCTTTGCCTTAAAGCGTACCTAGAACGGGTGAATAACTGAAAGACAGTTTCATCATTGTCAAATATAGAAGGAGTGTATTTTATCTTTTTTTCTTTACACTCATCACGAGACTTATCTTCAATGGCTTTAGCCTCCCAACGAGCTGCAATACGCACCTCTTGTACTGCTTCGTTAACTAACTTCTGAACATGAAACCTATCAATTACTTGCTCAGCATAGGGAAAACACTCTCTTGCTATCTTAGCCATTGATGGTGAGAGGTCTAAAGCTATATGTTCAACCTCTGTACGTAGTTTTTTATTTATTTTCTGTAGGTATTTCGATACTTCTTCTGATTTTATACCCTTTACTATTGCTATTAAAGAGCCTTTTTGACAACCTGCTTCATCATTAGAGACAATTGTGTAAACTTCGCCATTAGAGATAGAAGTTTCGTCTATACAGAGCCGTTTACCCATATTTTGAGGGTAGATTAAGTACGTAGTCGCATGGTTCTTATTAACCCACGATTCAAAGCTATCTTTATGGCTTTTATAGTTACGGATTAACGTCTTTTCGTTGATACAATATCGACGAGCTACTTCGCTTATGCTCTCTTTATGATTATCTATATATACCTTTTAAAAAAGCCGCAAATTCTGCGGTTAAACTAGTGCCTGAAAGGGCTACTGTTAAGTCTTTGGTAGTGGTCTTTCCTGTTTGCTTATTTTAGGAAACTTCTAAATTCTGGCTTTCGGAGCTTTTCCAATTTAAGACTTCATCTTTGAATTTTGCAAATAAAGGTGGTAGGAGCCACTACAACCCATATTTGCAAAATCCAAACCTAAAGCCTTAAATTGAAAAATCTCTCAAAATCCAGAAATTAAGTAGGGTAAAATAATTATTGGTGTATTTTTAATAGTGCTATTGGAGATGAGATTTTTTGCTATTGAATCGAAAATATAGTGGTTCTATATTGAGATTTAATAGTGAAAAATATCGCTCCAAGAGTGCTATTAAGAATATGGCAATAATTGTTTTACACTACTTAATTGGTTTTATTTGATTTTTCTTTTTGAAGTTTTAGATTTGGATTTTGCAAAATGTGAGCGTAGTGGTACCTACGTAAGCATTTTGTAAAATTCAAAGATGAGACTTCAAAATGGAAAAGCAGATGAAATCCAATTTTTAGAAGTTCCTTATCTACTATTACTCCACAAATTTACACAAAATTATTTAACGACTATTCTAAATTCTATAATTTGCCCTATTTTTCTGCAAAAATACTTTTGCAATTACAAGACCAATTATTAAAATTTACCATAAAACCATAAAATGATATTTCTAAAATTCCCTTAAATTTTAGAAATATCATTTTATGGTTACTTTTTAAAGTTGAATTCTAAACTCTATTTTATTTTTGTAGTACGGTATTTTAGCGGATTTTCAGCCATAATATCGATATGGTCGTGATATTTGTAATCTGGGTTTTTAACAAACATCAAAAAGTCGAGATTACAACGTTGTGAACGACCTTTTACCTTAAATGTATACTCTTTTCCTGCCTTTAAAGCGTAAGAATATACAAATTTTTCATGGTTTACATCGGCTCTACTAAGCGCACCCCACTTATCTAACCCACGACCATAAAACTTCTGCCATGAGGTAAGTAGCTCTTTTGGAGTGTCGTTTCCAGACTCAAAATCGCCCTCCATTTTTACTAGAACATCATTACAAAGATCCTCTTTTTGAGTCTCACCATCTGCTGTTATGCGTTGTGCCATACGAGCAGTAAAGATGTAGTTACCCGATGTTTTTGGAGTAAATTTGTAGACCAAAACATCTGCATCACCCTCAACTGCTGGCCATCCAGAGATTGTACCACCTGTATACTCAACATAAGCAGAGCCTGAAGGGAAAGGATACCCTTTGATTTGCGAATATAGAGGGTCGTTTTCACGTCTTACTCTCCACTCTCCCATTGTGGTAATAAACGCCTCAGCTTCAATTTTAATAAAATCGTCGGCTATTAAAATTCCGCCAGCTAGTTCACTATTAAAATCGGGAGTATCAGAAAAAATTGTATTTCCCATCCATTTTTGTAACTTTTCGGAATTACCCATATCATCACCACGCACTCCATCTAAATCAGCACAAAGATAATAGACCAAACCTGCATCGGAAAAGTCGGGTCCACATGGATTTAATTTTGCTGTTTGATAAATCCAACGCATATTGGGGTCGTTATGGTCTCTCATCCAAGAGATAAGTTCCCAATTTTTAAAGCTAAACTTATCTTTTGTTTTATAACCTACTTCGCCTGTACCATTTTGGTCGGTTATAAGGTTGAAATTGGCAAATTTACCAAAACTCTCAACCATTTCATCCCAACACCATCCTTCGTGAGGCTCCTCACCGTCGCTATGATAGGTAATTCTACTTCCACTAGGCTTATCACTATGTTCGTTATTCCAGATTGAGTGTGAAATAACTGTTACGTTTTTTAAGGACTCTGGATTCTTGGCATAAGCTCGCTCAATTGCAGTTCCTACTACGTGCATTGGACCAGCTGCGACTATAAAAAGAGGGTCGTTGGCTGTAGATTTTAGAATTTCGTCACGCATAGCATTATATGCAGCCTCAGGATTCTCGACTGCTGCAATAAATGTTGTACCACCAAAGCCAAAACGTCGAGCAGTAGTCTCAGCTGCAATAGTCATACGGTGTAGGTCGTCACGCTCACTTCCCCAAATATGATCGGCATAGGTGTAGAGTGTGGTAGAATTTTGCAGCTCGGCTTTAGCTAAAATTGCTAGGGTTAGCATTGTTGCTTGCATATCGTCGTTGTCGTGTTTATTTCCATCCGAACTTATTGCAATACGACCGCTACCTTGATAGTAATCTGTGCCTTGCGCTGAAGCTGTTAGTGGTAATAAGATTAGAGGCGACGCAAATAAAGCCGTTTTAATAGTTTTTAGAAAAGTTTGTTTTAGATTTTTCATATTTTCTATAGATTGTAGTTTTGTAACTAAGTAGTGTAAAACAATTATTGCCATATTTTTAACAGCACTCTTGGAGCAATATTTTTTACTATTAAATCTCAATGTAGAATAACTATATTTTCAATTCAATAGCAAAAAATCTCATCTCCAATAGCACTATTAAAAACACACCAATAATTATTTTACCCTACTTAAAAGCTATAGGGGAAGCTCAAATTCTGGATTTTGAGCTTCCCAATAAATTCTTTTCTACATAGAAATTTTAACCATAGCAGTTTCACCAGCACGAAGCGATACTTTTTTCCAGTTATTACCTCTTGATGAAGAAGTTACTTCACAACTTGATTTTTCTGATTCTGCCCCTTTGATTGCTTTTGGCAAGCTAAGCTCGATAGATTGATCGGTTTTTGAGGTTAACCAAACCACTACTTCACCATCGTTCCACTCAAGTTTATCGACACAAATTGCACCTTTAGCTAAAATACCTTTTGCGCTACCTTTTGGTAACTTCTCAAAATCGACTACTGGAAGTAGGTTTATTTCGCCTATGCGAGAGCTAACCATCATCTCTACAATAATCGCTGGTAAAGCAAGCGAAGAGTCTAAGTTAAAGATAGCTTGATTAGCAAAATGGGCTGTAAGTAGACTATTATAGAAGAAACCTGTTTTAGGGAATACATCTAATCTTTTCCAGAAACTATCTGTCATACGTAGGCGTGCAGCCACAAAACAGTCGTGAAGCATTCCATGTCCCGATATTTTAGTAGGCTCAGTTACACGATAATTAAGAGCAGTTTGAGCAGCTTTGTAAAGCTCCGGAGTCTCATATTTACCAATTTCTGTTCCCGGGTAAACTCCAAAATATTGAGCAGCAGTTTTGTTTGTGTAACTAGCCTCTACCTCTGGATATGACCACTCTGCAAGTGCTCCATTTTCGTCGATTAAGTAGTCTGGAAGTTTGCTAATCATCTCTTCCCATTTTCCGATTTTGTCGCCATTAATACCTAGTTTTTTACTATAGCGAACCAAATTTGTAAGGGCAAATTTACACATTGCTATCTCAGATGTTGGATTTGGAGCAATATATGAACGTAAATCGCTATTTGGAAGTTTGTCGGCTATATTTTCAGGAGAGATTGATGGGAAAAATAGATATTTACCATCTGTATGCTCCATTCCCTCTAGGTAATCTTCGTAGAAAAGAGCTATATTTTCGAGAAGAGGAATTTGTTTCTCTTTTAAGAATTTTTCATCGCCTGTACATGAGTAATACTCTTCGTAGTAGGCAGAAAGCCACGCTGCATTGCCTGTAATTGAGAACCACATACTATTTGTACGTCCAGAAGTAGGATACCATGCACTACCCATACCTGCTAAATAACCTCTACAGTCGAAAATTTTGCGAGCATTATACTCCCAATCCTCAAAACAAGTCTCCATAAGATTTGTAAAACTTTTCATCGCCTCAGGAAGATTTCCTGTACTTGCAGCCGAGATTGCAAGCTCCATATTTGAGTCGAAAGTGTAGTGACCACCCCAAGCAGCAGTCCAATCACCGCCCCAAACGCCCATAAGAGCTGCTGGAAACTCACCACTACTACAGATTAAGGCATAACGACCTAAATCGTGAAGCAAATCGAGCATTTCCGCTGTCATTCCCTCCTCTTGCGCTCGTGAAACTATCTGCTCGGTTGTGCGTTTATACGCTTTACCAGTGTTTAAGTCGATATCTACACGATTCATTAAATCGCTTTGTACTGGGTCGTTGTTTTTAGATAGAGTGGCGTAGTTAGCAGGTATTTTTGCAACTTCTGCTGAAAGAGCCGATTTATTTCTATCTTTTATATCGTCTAAGAACTCGAAACGCATAAGAACAAGCAGCTCTTTTGCTCCTTCAACCACGATTCCATCATTATCTGAAACTATCGTGCCACCTTTATTAATAATACGACCTACAGCGTGGTAACCCATATATTTAGGTAATCCCGCAGTATGTGCATACGATAAATAGTAGTATAATTGATTGTCTTTATAGTCAATTTCAACCTCACCAACCTCTGCTTTAAGCATATTTTCAATGTTTGAAAGCGAAAATTTACCATTAATCGTTCCTTTTTTAGGAGCACTCATTTTCCACGCAATTACATCGTCTGTGCGAGAGACAAAAGCACTACGCTCCCATGCACCTTTATCGTCACCCCAATATACATTAACCTCAGCATCGTCGAGTACCATCTCTCTAAAATAGCTGTCGTATTTTGATTCTTCGCTGCTCTCCCAATCAATATTAAACGCTGCATGAACGTGACGACCACCGCCATTTTGGTCAAGAGCACCCCAACCTACAGATAGCTGCTCCTTAGGGAAATTTTCTAAATTCCAGCGACTCATATCGTTAATAAGACCGAAAGCAGCCATCCCAAAATTGCCTTTTTTTGCTATTTTTCTCGATTTATCAACAGCAGGACGAAGCTCTGGCGACTCTTTTAAGTAGTCTTTTGAAAAAGACCAACATTTTTCGTGATTAACGACAATTCTTTCGTTATTTGGATTACCAAGCACCATTATACCTGTGGAGCCATTACCGCTAACAAGCCCCTCTTCCCACTTCGCTGCTGGACGTGAACTGATAATGTGTGTTTTGCCATCTTCTTGGCGTTTCCATGCCTCTTGGGGCACTGTTGTAGTTTGAGCTACAACACTTAATGCTATCACTGCAAGTGATAAAGTTAAAATTAATCTCTTCATAATAATTTTGGATAATTAAGGATACTTCTAAAAATTGGTTAGTTTTGGCGATACGTTTGCATTACAAAGATAACTTCTTTGATTTTAAAAAACAAATATAATTACATTTTTTTATTTTTATATCTGTTTTTTCATGAAAACAATCTATTTTTAATAATTTTAAGTAATATTTGTATAAAATTGGATAAAAAACATTATCTTTGTAATCGCAGTAGTATGATAATCCTTAAGGGAACTTCTAATCTCTTAAAATCCAGAAATAAGAATTCCCTTTAAATTTATTCGCATAATTCAAATAGAGATTATCAAATATTTATCAAACACTAAATATTTAATAAATGGGAGTTCTAAATTCTGATTTTAGAAGTTCCCTAAAACCAATAAGATGAGAAGAATTTTTGCCAGTTTGGCATTTTTAGCCTTAGCCTCGTGTAGCGGAGTGACTACCGAGATTTACAACCCTCAAAGAGGTGAGGGAATGTATATCCTAACCCCTAAAGCATCTGAAACCCCTCAGATTAATAGTGCAACACTCTTTGGTGTTAGACCTCTACATCCATTTCTTTACACAATTGCTGCAACAGGAAGTAGACCTATTGAATTTAGCGTAGAGGGGCTGCCAGATGGTCTTACGCTTAACCCTAATACAGGTGTAATTTCTGGAACTATAATTTCGAATGAGACAAAGAGCTATAATGTAGTTTTAAAAGCAAAAAACAACAAAGGCGAAGCGTCTCAAGACCTTGAAATCGTCGTAGGTGAGCAGATTTGCCTTACCCCTCCTCTTGGTTGGAATAGTTGGAACTGTTGGGGTCATGCTGTAACACAAGAGAATGTTGAAGCATCGGCAAAAGCTATGTACGACAAGGGTTTAGTCGATTTTGGTTGGAACTATATTAATATTGATGATGGTTGGCAAGGAAACTACAGAGGTGGAGAGTTTGGCGGTATTATGCCCGATAGCGTAAAATTCCCTAGCATGCAGCAGATGTGCGACAATATCCACGCTATGGGTATGAAAGTGGGAATCTACTCTACTCCTTGGATTACATCTTATGCCAAATATATTGGCGGAAGTAGCAATAATAAAGATGGTAAATGGGATGTTTCGATGAAAAAACTCGAAAAAGAAGAGCTTCACGGCAAATATAAATTTGACACTAACGATGCAAACCAATGGGCTGCATGGGGTATGGATTACCTAAAATATGATTGGAATCCAAACGATGCAGAAAGCACTATACGCATGGCTAAAGCACTTCGTAGTAGCGGTCGTGATATTGTATTTTCACTATCAAATACCTGCCCAAAAGATATGAAAGATGTTTGTATGGAATATGTACAAGTTTGGCGTACAACTGGCGACCTTAAAGACCGCTGGGATCAACCAGGCAACCACAAAAACATCTGCGACGTTTGGCCACTTCACAGAGAGTGGGTAAATGATGTATTTGAGGGTACATCTGGTCACTATGCCGATCCTGATATGCTAGTTGTTGGTCACATGGATAGAGGTTGGAACAAAGAGATGACCCCATCTACTCTTACAGCCGACGAGCAATACTCTCATATAGCTCTTTGGTCGCTTTGGTCGGCTCCGCTTCTTATCGGTTGTCCTATTGAAAAGATGGACGACTTTACTGTTGCTCTTCTAAGCAATAGAGAGGTGCTTCAAATTCAACAAGACAGATTTGCAAGTCCAGGAAAAAGCGTTGTAGCTACTAGCGAAGTTGAGATTATCGTAAAAGAACTTTACAATGGTGATAAGGCAGTAGGTATCTTCAATTTAGGCACAGAAGAGGGTAGCTTTACAGTAGATTGGAACACAGTAGGAGTTACAGGAGTACAAAAACTTCGTGACGCTTGGAGACAAACCGACATAGGCAAATACAAAGATTCATTTACAGCTGTCGTTCCATCGCACGGTAATGTTTTATTTGTTATGAAAGCTCAAAAATAGAGTGTATTAAGGGAACTTCTAAAAATTGGATTTTAAAAAAGAGAGTGACCCAAAAGTAAAGAAATTTACTTAAAATTACACAATCCAGACCAATACCCCCACTCATAACGTTTGTGAGCAGGGGTGATGGTCTGGATTTTTGATTGTGGGTCACCCACTTTTTTAAAATGGTTGTATATTTAAGTAGGGTAAAATAATTATTGGTGTGTTTTTAATAGTGCTATTGGATATGAGATTTTTTGCTATTGAATTGAAAATATAGTTATTCTACATTGAGATTTAATAGTAAAAAATATCGCTCCAAGAGTGTTGTTAAAAATATGGCAATAATTGTTTTACGCTACTTATATAAAGAGAAATAATACTCATTTTGAGCGTTGCATTAAAAAAAATGTTTATCTTTGCACTACCGACAGGAGTAATAGTCGGTTGTAATAGAAAGCGTTTTGCTTTTTATCCTATGAGACGAAATCGCCAGTTTCAGTTTTTTCAGAGGGATAAGAGACAATGTAACGCTCATTTTCTGTTTCATATGTTTCGGTGCGGCATTATTGTCGCACCACTACATATTGTTCAGCGTGAGTATTGTTTCTCGAATCTATCTCTGAGTGGCTTCTGGCGATGCCTGTTTCTTGATGGATTGCAGACAAGTCCTCACGCTTTCTTCTGTTTTATATTCTATATCGGAGGATCTGATAGGCGTAGTAGTCACCCAAAATTATGTCATATATTTATAAAAGTTCAGGCAAGGAACGAGTTATTTTTGAATTAAGTCAAAATGATAGGTATATCGTGGAGTTAATTCAAGGTGATAATGGCAAGCAGTTAGTTCGAAAAAGATTAATTGATTTAGAGCAGAAAGAGCAATTTGTCAAAAAGGCGATGATGATGTTTAATGTTAGTCAAGCCGAAGGCGATAATGTTGGATTTGCTAAGATATTATTTATAGATACCACTGAATATTACTACATAATGGAGTATATCTCTGGACCTATATTATCAAAAATAATAGATCAAATTGATATTATTAAGGATAGTGCAGACCTTGATGCTCTTGAAGTGGAATTATGCAAAATAATCGGTAAACTGTCGTTATACGGAACATATAATCTTACCCCTTCGTTAGATCAATTTCTTCTCGATAGCGATGGCGAATTGATATGGTACAACTACTGTGATGCTCCTAAGGAGAATCAAGAGACAATTCAAAATATCTCGGCTCAAGAGATTGCTCATAGAATAATTGAAGATATTAAGCAACCCAAACTTGAAGTATTAAGGATAGAGCAAGAAAAGAAAAGAATAGAGAATGAGCAACAAGAGCAACAACAAAGAAAACTCCAAGAGCAAAAGGAACAAGAGTTAATAAGGGAGAGCGAAGCCAAGAAAAAGCGAAACAAATCTTATATTATCGCAGCAGCGATACTTATACCTATCGTAATTATACTATATATCCTATTAGCAACCCCTTTTCTTAATCACACAAAGGCAAAATACGCTTACGATGAGGTAATACCGCTTAACGAAAACTTCTATCTTTCATTAAAAGGTGAAAATTTTGGATTGCTTGATAAAGAGTATAAGATGTTGTTAGATGCAGAGTATCAATCTATAGCTCCACTTGACTCAAGTAGTCTCTTTATTAAAAAAGACGGAAAGTTTGGAGTTATAACGGATGGTATACTAAAATTAGAGCCTATTTATGACAATATCTCTCAGTTAACCACAAAAGATATTTCTGTCAAAAAGGATAATAAATGGGGTCTTTTTAGCAGCTCTTTTTCTGAAATATACCCAGTTAAATATGATTCGTTAGCTGTTTTTAACAATGGTTACACGATACTACAACTCAATAATCAATTTGGACTTTCATATAATGGTAAGGAGCTTTGTCAAGTAGCATACGACAATATAGAAGCCACTGAGGATAGTTTTACTGTATATAGAGGAGCTAAGTATATCGTATATTCTACTATATCTCAAAGATTTATATATAAAGATTCGGAATATATACCATACAAAGAGGGAAGAAAATATGGCTTCAAAAATCCCGTAGGCGATATTTTGATAAATGCTGAATATACAACTGTTAGCAGATTCAATCACAATATGGCAAAGGTGTCGAAAGAGGTTGAAAGAGTAGCAAAATATGGATTAATAAATCAGAATGGAGAGGTAGTTATACCAATATCTTGTAATGAGATAAGTGAATACAATAGCGAATTTCTAATTGCTAGAGTAGATGAGGGTTTCGCTGCATATAAAGTTGCTGATGGTTCGCAAGTGACCACACTTTATGATAAAATTATCATAAGGGATGAGGGATTTACAATTTATAAAAAGAATATCTCTATGAATACAGATAAAAAAGGTAGATTTGTTTATAGACCCTCAGATTTGATACCCTATAAATTTAATATTAAGGCTTCAAACGACCCATGGGGTTATGTCGACCTATTTGGCAATACTGTAATTGAACCGAAATATTGTAAAGCCGAATACTTCTCTAAGTCGGGTTATGCTGATGTTGAGGTGTGGGGATGGTTTTGGAATGATAGCTATACAATCAATATGAGAGGGGAAAAACGTTAAGGGAACTTCTAAAAATTGGATTTTAACGCTTTTCCATTTTGAGGCTTCATCTTTGAATTAAAGGGAACTTCTAATAATTGGATTTTAACGCTTTTTCATTTTGAGGCTTCACCTTTGAATTTTACAAAATGCACCGTAGTCACCGCTACGCCCACATTTTGTAAAATCCAAATCTAAAACCTCAAAATAAAAAATCGAACAAAACCAATCACCTAGAACTCCCCTTAACAAAATGCTTACGTAGGCACCGCTACGCTCATATTTTGCAAAATCCAAATCTAAAACCTCAAAATTAAAAATCGAATAAAACCAATTAAGTAGGGTAAAATAATTATTGGTGTATTTTTAAAAGTGCTATTGGAGATGAGATTTTTTGCTATTGAATCGAAAATATAGTGGTTCTATATTGAGATTTAATAGTGAAAAATATCGCTCCAAGAGTGCTATTAAGAATATGGCAATAATTGTTTTACACTACTTATTAGAACTCCCATTAAAAAAATCAAAATATGGCACTATTTTCACGAATTACAAAGACTTATGATGGTCAAACATCTGAGTCTACAAGCTCGGGTTGGGTTGGAGGAACTATCTTCTGGCGACCATCTAGCAACGACCAAATGGTATATAAGTATACCTTTGATAATATTAAAAATGGAGCAGTTGTCGTTGTGCATCACACACAACGAGCCTACCTATTTCTAAACGGAGTATTAGCTCACACAATTCCACCAACGGGTGAACCATACAAACTACAAACATCTAATATTCCAATATTAGATAGATTTCTTAATGCAGCTACAGGTGGTACAACACACCATACAGCAGAGATTTGGTTTGTAAATGTAGAGACTGAACGCCCAACACTTTGGGGTTTGGGAGATTTGCCAATATTCGATCATTCTATGGGAGCCGAATTTATTATTGGTGCTCGAGGAGGATATAATATTAAAATTGATGATGGTGAGCTATTGCTGATGAAACTTGTAGGAACTTTGCATAGCTTCTCAACAGATGATATGTTAAAATATTTCCGCCAAAAAATATCATCTCTTATATCTCAAGCTATATCAAATATTGTGGATACAGATCAGCTATCAATTGTATCACTTCAACGAAATAAGAACCAAATAGAGTCGAAAGTAGAAGTGTCAATCAACTCAGCTTTGGAAAGTTATGGTATAAAAATAAGTAACTTCGCTATTGAAAATTACAACTTGTCAGAGGATTACACAACTGTCCTTAAAGAGCAAACCAAAGGACTTGCAGAGCGAAAACGCCTCGATAAGTTGGGTGTTAACTACTCACAAGAGAGACAATTTGATATAATGGATAATGTTGCAAAAAACGAAGGGGGAGCGGCAGGCAATATGATGAATCTTGGCATGGGGCTAACAATGGGAGCAGGAGTTGGTCAGACGATGGGTCAAACTATGCAAAACACCTTTAACCAAGCGCAGACAACCACACCACCACCAATTCCAATTCCAACAATAGCAACCTATTATCTTGCTATAAATGGGCAACAAGTGGGTCCAGTTAGCTTAGATTATATTCAAAATGGTGTAAATTCGGGTGCAATAACCTCATCTACATTATATTGGCAACAGGGAATGGCAGGATGGAGCGAAATCTCTACATCCACCACCTTAATGTCTAATTTGCAATTTCTACCACCTCAAATCCCAAACCTATAAAATAGAGATATTATGAAGCTAAAGAGTATAAATATAATAATTTCAGCTATTGCTGTAATAGCAACAGCCTTAATAATTTACCTTATTTGTCCAGAGCAGATGAGCGAGCTATATAAAGTGAATATTGCTCTTATCTTTTTGCTTGAGCTTGTGGGAATTAATGCTATATATATCGCAACCAAAAGCAAAAATTATAATGTTCAAACCATTGCTATTGCCAATCTAATCATTAAGCCATTGGTGTTTATGACAATTTGGTTGATTCTATATTCTCTACTGCTAACCGAGTTGATAGATACTAAATACTACTATATAGGTCAGATTATAATCCCTTCAATATATGCTATTTTAGCTCTTATTACTGCTCAAGCTGGAGCAGTTCAGCAAGAGAATGACAGAGAGGCAAAGGTTAGAGATGAGATTCTAAAAGAGCAGAAAGTTGATATGTTTAGATTCCAGCAACAGGTAAAAAAGAGTATTAAATTTGCTCAAACCGGCGAGACTGTAAAATGTACAATAGAGACAAAACTACAACTACTATCTGATAAGGTTCGTTTCAATGGAGCGATAATGAGTGGAGATAGTTATATCTCTTCTTCACTCGATGAGATTGTTGAAATGGCTGCATTAATCGAAACATCACCTACTAACGAGGATTTGACTCGCTCGGTACTTGAAAAAATTAATAGCCTAATTGAATATATAAACTCAAAAAAGTAAGATATGCAACAAAATTCGAAATGTCCTAATTGTGGTGGTGTAATGATTCTAAACAGCGAGCAAACACAATTTTTGTGCCCCTATTGCGATAATATTATCTATATAAATAATGAACCTAAAATAGAATTTAAGACCCCAATAGTTACGAAGAATATAGAATCTAAACCAAAATTACCTTCTAATGTTGTTCTTTTTGAAAAACCAGCAAATCTCTATAAAGAGTCAATAAGTCTTGGTGGTCACATAAAATTATATAGCGATAGGATGCACTTCAAAACTCATGCGTTTAACTTTCAAAAAACAGAAGTAATAATATACTATGACAATATAATTTATATTGAAGCACCTAACAGTATATTAGCAAATGGTCTAAATGTAACAATAGACAAAGGTATACAGTATAAATTTATTGTATCGGGAAGAGGACAAATTATTGACCTTATTCATAGACAAACAGATCTATAATTAGGGTCTTTCGCAAAACTACTATCAAGTTTATATACAAATAGTTATGTGTCTGTAAAACCTCTGAATTACCTCTTTTTTTGCACAAAAGTGCAAAAAAGGAGTAATCAAAAAACTTTATCTACACTTTTTAAAAAAAAGTGAACAAAAACACGCTTTCAGTGGCTCTTCGAGACCACTGAGCGCACAATTTTTTTCAAAAATTGTGAGGCAAATCCGCAAAAGGGGTTTTGCTAATCCGCCTAATTAGTATGGATAAAATATATAAAGGGAACTTCTAAAATCTCTCAAAATCCAGAATTTAGAACTCCTCTAAACTCAAAAAAGTAAGATATGCAACAAAATTCGAAATGCTCAGTTTGCGGAGGTGTAATGAACCTGAATGATGAACAAAATGCGTATGTATGTCCATATTGTGGAAATACGGCAACTTTTAAGCCAGAAGCAGAGGTTATAGTAGTAGAAAGAGAACCCGAAATAATAGTAGAAGAGACCAAGGTTGATTATTATAAAAATGATACTAAACCCAAAGTTGTCTATGTCGAAAATGAGCAGCAGACAAATTGGGGTGCATTTATTGCAAAAATATTAATTGTAATTTCTATTATTTTCTTAGCATTTATGTACTTTATCTCGCTTCTATAACATTGTGAATATAATTATATTTGATATTGCAATATTTATTACTTGTGCAGCAATATATTGGATAAACCAACTGTTTTTGAAATCGATGATTGGAGGTAACTTCTTAATGTTTCATTTCAATGATTTTCTTGCAATAATAGTATTTATGTCGTTGGCAAATATAACATTGGTTCTCTTTCGACCATACGTAACAAGAATAGATAAGCTGCATCATATTCTAATATTAGCTATAATTTGCGGTATTTTTTGGGAGGTGATTACCCCCTTATATAAGGAAAGCACTGCTGATTGGTTGGATCTATTTTGTTATATTGCTGGTTCACTCTGCTACTGGGTTATTAATAGAATATTTCTAAAGAAAGAGCTTCCCTAGAAGTTTAGCGTAGACTAATAATTAACTTTCAGCCCTACCAAACGATAAATCCACTCTCTTAAAGCAGTTGAGGGGGCGATATCGTATGATGGCCATAGGTCGTTGTGGGCATGAGGGATAATCTTTCCATCAATATTTATATATTCTTCCATTGAGAAAGGGGCGTAGATAAACTCACCATACTTATCTGCCCTCATATCTTCAATAGCTTCACGGTAATCGTTTTCTCTTCCATTACATGAGAGATACCACTGACGACCATCGAGTCGTTTTAGGCGCACAGCAGCCTCTTTTCTGTAGCTTTCCAAGTCGGAAGCCCAGCTTTTTCCCCACGATTTTTGACCATCAAAATGGTCGTGCGATAAAAATCCTCGCCACAGTTTTGCAACTTCATCATCGCAAAGCCCAATATAACTAACTCCAATAGAGCCACGGGAAAAACCACACAAAATTACGTTATTGCTATCGCCATCATAATCAGTTACAATATGGTCGACTAATTTTTTTAGATAATCGACAGTGAGTTTTTCATCTCCCCACCAATTAAGTTGTAGCTCTTTGCCCCCCTCTGCAATATATGGAGCAACAGCCCAAATAAAATCGTTGCCTAAGGTTGTGCAATACCCTAAATGCGCATCTTCACACCTACCCGTAGAGCCTGTAAGTGGAAATTTATTACCCGTTAGCTCGATTATTACAGGATATTTCTCTCCCTTTTTGTAATTTTTGGGAAGATACATCATGTGATATACATTTGTTGAGTTATAATCTGGTAAACTCTCTTTTACAAACTCTCCAGCGGCTACTTCTCCGTCCATTTTAGCAATAGTAAGGGCTACTAACTGCTTTGGATTAGGAATACTTTGCTCATTTTTTAAATTTTGAGCAAAAGAGTAGGGGAGAGAGACCAAAACTGAAATAGAAAAAACGACACTAGTCAAAACAATTCTCTGTTTTGATGAAAAAGATAAAAAAAACATAATTATTAATTTTTTACACGGTATACAAAAAGGTCTATTTCAAAAATATATTTTTGAAATAGACCTTAAAGGTAATTTAATATTTTAAAAAAATCAAATTTTTAAAAATTAGTTGAAACATTCTCTACCAACCAGGATTTTGAATATTTACACCAACATTTTCAAATCTTAGTTGTTCAGCTAGAGGTACAGGGAACAATCTATATTTTTCGTCTGTTACATTGCGTTTTGAGACAGGAATACGAGTGTAAGTAAACGAGTCGTCAGTCTGTTTTTCGATTTGCATACCTGTAACTACACCCTCATAGTCTTGGTTGATTAACCAACGGCGAAGGTCATAGTAGCGATGCTCTTCAAATGCAAACTCAACACGACGTTCAGCACGTAGACGTAGGCGGAACTCATCTGTCGATAGACCTGCTGGTAAATCTGGTTGACCTGCACGACGACGGATTTTGTTTACTGCTTCATAAGCCTCAGCAGTTGCGCCCTCACTCTCAAGAAGTGCCTCTGCATAGTTAAGATACATCTCAGCCATACGTAGATGTGCCCAATAAGCTCCTGATTCAGAAGTTTTAGTGTCGTTCCAGTTGATAAATTTGCGAAGATAGTAGCCTGTACGTGTGTAAAGATTACTTGTTGTAGAGATACCACAGTTACCACCTACGAAAGTCTCTACAAGTGTAGTATTGCTATCTTGATCATGGTAATCACCATTTACATACACTGTAGAACGCATACGTTGATCACGATTCTCATAAGGATTTTCTGGATCATACATACCACCATTCTCTTTTAGAGCTTTAGGGTTGTAATTAGGCACTAAGTGGTCGGCATCTAAATATGGTTGCTCTAAATCTAGGATTGGCTCGCCATCCAGAGTTTCGTAAGCATCTACCAACTCTTGCGATGGAGATACACCTGCTTTAGTTACACCCTCATCTTTTCTACATGGTAGACCGTAAGTGTCCCAAATAGCAAATGAGTTTTTGTTAAATTGAATATACTCTGTATTACCTGGCGAGAAACCAACATTAATTGCACTTAAAAACAGATCTTGGTATGCACCATACGAACCTGATAAAGATTGAGCTGTTTCATAAAGTGAATAGTATGCAGGAAGCTCATCAAGAGCCAATTTCGAGTATTTTACAGCTGTTTGCCAAAGCTCAAGGTCATTGTCTGGATTCCATTGCGGACTAGCTGCAAATAGAGTTGCTTGCGACATAATTGCATAAGCTATACCAGCAGTGAAAGTTCCCGATTGAGTACTATCATCAATTCTCCAAAGTAGAGTATTGTAGGATAGAGCTTTTTCACAATCAGCAATAATTTCGTCTATGCACTCTTGGAAAGTAGGACGTACAACAGTAGAGTAGTCGTAGTCTACTGGCAACACCTCTTTAATGATAGGCATTGGACCATAATGTTTGATTAGCTGCCAATGGTAGTAACCACGTAGAAGATACACCTCTGCTCTCCAACGATCTCTAAACTGTTCGTAGGTAAATACCTCAACATTATCTAAATTTTCAAGGAAAATATTACAATGCTTGATACCCTCATACAAATCTTCATACAAATCACTATCGGTTAGAATGTTACTGCTAATCATCTCACCGTTGTAGTATTTAGAGGCGTTACTTGCCATTACATCTTGTGCATCTTGAGCCTCGTCGGTATATACGCCAGCGAAAGTATTGCCCATACTCCAACAAGAGAATGTTTGCACGTTGGTATAACAGTTGCTTAAATAGTATTTTGTTAATGTATAATCATCAAATATTTGGTCGTAATCGATACGATCACTATCACCATAATCATACACACTTTCACAAGATGTAGCAGAAAGAAGCATGGCTGCCCAAAGACCTAAATATATTAATTTCTTTTTCATAATTATCATCTAATTAAAATGTTAAATTCAAACCTACATTAAAGTAGCGAGGAGTTGGAAATAGATTTACTGCTCCACCCTCTACATCTCTATCATCAACACTCATTTTATCAAATGTAAGTGCATTGGTAATGCTTCCGTAGATACGTAATTTATCCATTGAGATTTTGTTTAATACAGATTTTGGTAGGTTGTAACCAAT
This sequence comes from Rikenellaceae bacterium, assembly GCA_044433365.1. GTDB lineage: Bacteria > Bacteroidota > Bacteroidia > Bacteroidales > Rikenellaceae > CAMQVM01. Next base: position 8,333 of record JAWXTR010000033.1, on the reverse strand, counting down.
CTCTACATTTTTAAGGCGTACAAACGATCTATCTTGATAATAGTAGTTGTTTGCTTTTTGACTTGAGCTACCGTTCATAGTTAGAGCTGGTGCTGTAATCTCTTCACCATTATTATAACGCTCTTGAGTCCAAGCTGTAAGGTGTTGAGTAAAATATGTACCGTAGTTGTAGCTTTCATAGTAGCCAATACCCGACATAAACGAACCAACTTTACCTAAACCTTGGAATTGAAGTGATAAATCGAAACTTTTGTATTGTAGGAAAGCCTCGACACCCCAGCTAATTTGTGGAGTTGAGGTGTTACCCATAGGAACAACATCTTTTGCGTCTATAATACCATCACCATTTTGGTCAACATATATAAAGTCGCCTAAACGAGGTGCAGTACCAGAGTAAGAAAGAGGACTTGCATCCAGTTCACTTTGTGTGTTGAAGTATCCATTACCATTTGAGTAATCAATCTCATAACCCCAAAGTTGGTTTAGACTAAAGCCTGTATCTCTATAAGTGTAGGCATAATCAGAGGTGTAAGGCATCTCTTCCGCATTTATTACCATATTTTTATAGTAAGAGAAGTTGGAATTTACAGATAGTGTAAGATCTGGAGATAGATTTTTGGTGTAACCTAATTGGAACTCAACACCATTGTTTTTAATCTCACCCGCATTTGTTTGTGGAAGAATATCTGAGCTACTACCACTCATTAGAGGAGTGTAGTTGTCGTCTACTAGGATATCTGTACGTCTATCATTGTAGTAATCCATGCCAAAATTGATTGCATCGAAAAGTGTCATATCAAAACCTACGTTTAGTTTGTGAGATTTCTCCCAAGTAAGTAGTGGATTACCCAACCTTACGATACTAATACTACCACCTGTATAGGTTAGAGGCTTAGTACTTGAGTATTCAAGATAGTCGGTATAGATAAAACGGTCGTCGCCAAAGTTATCATTACCAATTATACCATAAGATGCACGTGTTTTTAGATAGGTGATAACATCATTACCCTTTAGGAAATCTAAATTAGATAATACTGTAGCTACTGCAACTGAAGGGAAGAAACCATAGCGATTGCCCTCTGGAAACTGATCCGAACCTACATAACTTGCAGCAATATCTGCATATAAGAAGTTTTTGTAACCATACGATAGTTGACCACCAGTCGCAACTCTTCTTTGTGGTTGAGTTCCTTGTAGGTAGTCGGCATTTAGATACTGTTTGTATGCAAATGCTTGTGCGCTAATTGTGTGGTCGCCAAAAGTTCTGTTATAGTCAATCTGTAAATCCATATCGGAACGCATATTCGAGATAGACTCTTTCTCAAAAGATAGAGGTTCGTCTTCGGTTGTTCCATATTGGTAGAATACTAGCTCATCTGGTTGAGTTAAATCACGAGTAAATCGGATATAGTCGGTAGTACCACGTGTATACGATTGGTTGTTGGTGTAGTATTTGTATTGACCTGTTGCCGATAAACCTTTTGTGATAAAATCTAAGTCGAATTTAAGACCGATATTAGACGAAAGATTTAAGTTGTTCTCTTTTGCATAACCACTTCTATTTAGTCGACCATAAGTAGAGTTTGTTTTGGTGGTTGTAACGATTACATCTCCATCAGGAGTAAGCGGACCATACTCTGTTGGTGGTAGGTCGAACACAGAATCCATAATGCCATCTGTACCATCGTCGTCGTTAGTGATGATATTGTTTTCAAGACGAGCCGATACATTTACGAAACCTGAGATAAAATTGTTGATTTTTACATCTAAATTAGATTTTACATCAAATCTATCTAATCCATACTCTTTAATTGGACTATCAGCATTAAATGGACTATCTTGATTAAGGTAGCCAATAGAGGTGTAGTACTGTACATACTCACCACCACCAATAGCACTAGCATGAATATCGGTTGTATGTACATAATCACTCATATACATATCATACCAATCATTGTTTGGATACAAATCTCTATCGGTACCCGAAAAATAAGATGCAATTTGGCTATCAGAGTATATGTAGTTTGAACCATAACCATCATTTGCCCAAGCCTCATTTACAAGAGTTGCATACTGTCCAGAGTTTAACATTGTCGGGGTTTTTGCCGCCTGTTGTACTCCATACGAAGCATTAACTGAGATTGTAGGTTTTGTGTTGATACTACCTCGTTTTGTTTTGATAGAGATAATACCAGCTGCTGCCTCCATACCATATTTTGCCGCTCCAGCAGCATCCTTCATTACAGTTACACTCTCAACATCATTGATATTTACATTGTAAATATCGCCATATTGACCATCAACCAAAATTAGCGGACTATTGCCATTATAGGTGGTCGAACCACGCATATAAAGCGAGTAGGTTTCAGCACCTGGCTCACTTGTATTAGTGCGAACATAAAGACCAGGAACACGTCCAGCCAATGCAGCTGCAACATTGTTAAGGCTTGTTCTACGAAGTTCATCGCCCGAAACTGTATATTGAGATGCTCCGATTGTTTGCGATTCACGCTCCTCACGTATCATCGATACAACAGTGTTTGCTTTGGCTACATCTGGGGTTAAGTATACCTTTACAAGCTTACCATCAGCCATCTGACTTGTGGTTTTGTAACCAACATACTCAATTACTAATTCGTTTGATTTTGAACTCATATCAGGTATTTCGAATGTTCCATCAGCATTTGTGACTACAGCAACATCCAAACCATTTACTTTTACTATTGCACCCTCTACTGCTCTATGAACGTCGTCGTACACCACGCCCTTAACAATATTTTGTGCCAATAAAGAACCACTTCCCACTACCAATGAGGCACAAAGAAGAAAAGATCTTATTCTATTATATTTAATATTCATAATATTCCTTTTTAATATTTATACGAATAAAGGTTTGAAATTTTGAGCTATTTTGAGCTATTTTTGCAATTCGAGTTATAAAAAATAACTTTTGTTAATGCTTTTTTAAAAAAGCACGCCCAGAGGGCTGGCAAAAATCGCTGAGTTTTCACTCATGGCTTCGCTCCGCTCGCAAAAAGCGGAAGAAGGTTCTTCTAACCTTTATTGGCGTTATTTACACATATTGGGTTAATATTAATCCCAACCTGGATTTTGCCACTCTGAACCTGTTGCTGCCTCCAAACGAAGTACCTCAGCCAATTCTAATGGCTCTAACAAATATTTATTTGTGTAGTGGCTACGTGTCCAAGGCGTACCTGTAAATTCACCAGTAGCTTTATCATAAGATTGACCAAGACGTACACGGTGGTATTCGAATGTACCATCATCAAGCTTTTCAATCCACATACCTGTAAGTTTACCAACTGTAGCAATATCACCATCAGGTGAAGCCCAACGACGAACATCATAGTAGCGTTGCTCGTCAAGTGCAAACTCAACACGACGCTCTTGACGAATCATCAAAATTGCCTCTTCCAAATTAGATGGATTGATATTTGGCATAGCAACACGATCACGGATAGGCTTAACAGCAGCAACAGCTGTAGCAAGATTACCATTTTCAGCAGCAGCCTCAGCATAGTATAGGTATAGGTCAGCTAAACGAATATTACGGAATGCTGTTTTAGTCCAAAGACTTGCACTACAGTTAGCACGAACAGTTTTACCGAAGTAATAACCAGTACTGGTGTTTTTTGTATTACCTGGTAGAATACCATCTGCACCACCATAGTAGCTTTGAATCTCTCTAGTGTAGTTTACAAATGTTTTACCGTTATAGATAATAGTAGCATCAAAACGTGGGTCACGATTTGCATAAGGATTTTGAGGATCGTAGCTAGAATTTTTATCGTAATTAGGTTCTAAGTGATATTCATCTAAATATGGAGTTTCAAGGTCGAGAACATAGGTACCATCTGTCATAGGGAAAGCATCAACCTGCTCTTGCGAAGGGCAGTGACCAGCTTTACCAGCACCAAAAAGCGCAGGACCAGCATTTTTTAGACCAGAAGCACAACCAACAGTGTTGCTAAACGCTAGGATTGTCTCTTTATCTGTCGGATTCAAACCAGGAGTGTAGTCTGTAGTGATATACTCATAGTAAGCATTGTCGCCATAAGCACTAATACTTGTTGTGGTAAATAGTTCATAACCATTTGCTAAACACAAATCTAACGCCTCTTTTGTAACTTCTTCGGCCTCAGCCCAATAATCTACACCATCGCAAAATAGTGGACTTGCTTTAAATACCGCTGTACGAGCCATTACACCTGCAGCAACAGCACGTGTCATACGCTCACGATTGTCAGAATCAACCGCACGCCAAGGGAAATCTTCACACTCTAAAGCTGTACGACATTCACTGATAATAAAGTCGGCTACAACATTGAATTTTTCACGGTAAAGACCCGATCCATCGTCATTAATATCAAGAGCCTCTGTAAGTAGTGGCACGTCACCGAAACGCACTAAAAGCTCCATGTAGTAGTAGGCTCTAAGAGTTTGAATCTCTGCTCTCCACTCGTTTCTCTCTGGCTCTGATGGAACAGCAGCAGTATCAATCCACGATAAGAAAAGATTACATTTACGAATATTACGATAGTAGATATTCCAAGATGTATCAGATCCTTGTTTTACGTAGTTCGTATTAGAGATAAATTTATTTAACCAAATTGTCGCTTGTACGCCATTATATACATTATGAGACACATCCTGCGAACCTGTACTATACTCATGAGCATTATCCGACCAGATTACAGGACCATTCATCCACCAGTTGTAGGCTAGACCACCTGCTGGCAGTTCATAATAGCAGTTGTTTAGGTAGGCACCTGTAGATACCTCATTTCCAAAAATATCTTCATACTGAAGCATCCCCTCTGGCATAACATCAAGAGCACTATGACATGAAGTTAGCCCTGCTAATGCTAGTACGAAAATAGATAATTTATTTATTATTTTTTTCATGTTGTTTCGCTTTTAGAAAGTAATATTTGCACCAAAGTTAAATACACGCATAATTGGTAATACAGATGTAGAACCTCTCTGCTCTGGGTCGACCATTTCAAAAGGAATTGAATCCCAAGTTAGTAGGTTTGTACCATTAGTGTATACACGTAGCTTACTCATACCCATTTTCTTAGATATACTAGAAGGAAGTGTGTAACCTATCTCAACATTTTTAAGACGTAGATATTTACGATTACATACAAAGAAGTCGTTTGTTGCAAGTGATGAAGAACTTGTGCTTGTTAAAGCAGGGTAAGTAATCTCCTCACCATTTAGGTAACGCTCCATTGTCCAAGAAGCTAAATGATGCTCTTGATAAACACTATCTGTCTCTGTAATACCGTGGCTAGAGTTATTGTAGTTGAAGTGGCTATTGCCAATACCAGAAAACAAGGCTGAGAAGTCAAAGTTTTTATAGCCAAAATACATATTTAAACTATAATTAAATTTTGGAAGTGTAGGTTCACCAATAGGCACTTGGTCGGCTGCTGAAATTGTACCATCGCCATTTGCATCTTTATATACAAAGTCACCAACACGTGGAGCTGTACCAGAATATGTAGCATGGTTGTCAATCTCCTCTTGAGAAGTAAAGTAACCATTACCCGGAGAGTCCCAATCAATCTCATAACCCCAGATTGTTCCCATAGAGAATCCCTCACTACGAATAGGGTATACATATTCATCACCTAAATACATCTCATCACTCTCGATTACAGTATTTTCAGCATAACTTGCACTACCACGAATATTCATATTAAAATCACGTCCAATTTGTTTTTTATAACCAACCTCTATCTCGTAACCATGATTTTCAACTATACCAATATTACCTTTTGGAAGAACAGATAGAGAGTTACCAAGAGTAGTAGGTACAGAGTTACGAGTGATAAGGATATTTTCACGACGCTCTCTAAAGTAGTCTGCTGTAAGAGTTAAACTATTGTTTAAGAAAGTCATATCAATACCGTAGTTTTGCTTGTAAGCAATCTCCCATGTTACATCTGGGTTGCCAATTAGCGTCTCTGAAACTCTATATTCGTTACCAGCAGTTGTATAACCACCAGTTGTAACAGTATTATTGTCCATATATAAGAAACGAGTATCACCAATAGTGTCATTACCAACTTTACCATAAGAACCTCTTACTTTAAAGTTAGAAATCCAATTAACATCTTGCATAAACGCCTCATTCGAGATAACCCAACCTAGAGATGCTGCTGGGAACCAGTCGAAACGTTTACCCTCTGCAAACTGCTCTGAACCGTTGTAACCTACATTAAACTCTGCAAGGTAACGCTCGTCGTAAGCATAAGTTGCACGTCCTGCATAACCGATATAGTTGTATGGAAGAAGGTCGATATTATCACCACTAGATGCTTCACTATTATCACGTTGGTATACAAACATACCACCTACTGCATGCTCACCAGATTCACCAAACTCACGGTTATAGTTAATCATACCTTGCATATTCATAGCATATTGATACAAATACTCTTTGCTTAGGCTAATTCTATAAAGCTGATAATCGTTAGCAGTGGTAAAAGCGTATGTATCTTGACCATCCAACTCTGTAACAGTCATTTTATACACATTATAGTTTGATTTCGAACCCTCTACAGTAGATGAGGCTGTTGTATCGTAAGATACCATCAGTTTTGCTGATAAACCTTTTGTTACAACTTTACCTAAGTCGAAATCCATACTAACTGTACTATTTAATACACTCTTATCCTCTTGTGCATAACCTAAAAGGTTAAGATCACCATAAGGAGATGATGTACCATTTGATACAAGCGCATCCATAGGAATACCAAAACTCTCATCTGCAAATAGTGGAGATGTTGGAGATGTAGAGTAGATACTCTTAATTAAGTTGTATTGATTATCTTGAGATTTGTATGGGCTACCGATATTGTCGATGTAACCTGCAAGTTTTACACCTGCTGTAATCCAACTATTTACCTTAACATCAAGATTAGTACGGAAGTTTACACGATTTAGTTTGTATGAAGGGTCGTAGCCTAATTCATCTGGATCGGCTGTCTGCACCATACCATTTTGATTAATCATACCAACGTTTACAAAGTAATTAACCTTATTTGTCTTACCAGAGAGGTTTACATTATAACGCTGCATTGTCGATAAATCTTTGTATAATAAATCGAACCAGTCGGTATTTGGATAGTAAGGACTTGTTCCATCTTTGTAAAGCTGGATTTGACGATCTGAGTAATAAGAATTAAAACCATCATTTACACGAGCTTGGTTGTAAAGCGTAGCATATTGCCACGAATCCATCATGTCGTAGTCGCTTGTAAACTCTTGAACACTAAACTCAGCTGTAGCACTAAGTGTTGGTTTTTCACTATCACCTGTTCTTGTTGTAACAAGGATAACACCATTAGCACCACGCACACCGAATACCGCTGTTGCAGAGGCATCTTTTAGGATAGAGATAGAAGCAACCTCATTTGCATCTAGCATATTTAGGTTGTCTCGTGGTACACCATCCACCAAAATAAGAGGATCTTGACCATTAGAAGTACTCGCACCACGTAGGCGGATTTGAAAATCCTCAGCACCTGGCTGACTTGAACCCTGCATTACTGATAGACCAGGAAGCTTACCTGCTAAGGCTCCTTCAAGATTTGAAGTAGGGCTTTGTTTGATAGCAGCGTTGTCGATTGCTGCAACAGCACCTGTCACCGACACTTTCTTTTGCTGACCATAACCTACAACCACAACCTCATCTACTGATAGTGCATCCTCTTCAAGGATTACATCTAAAGTTGTGCGGCTACCAACCTCAAATTCTTGAGTCTTGTAACCAAAGAATGTCACCTCTACAGTTGAGCCTGCTGGCACTTTCATAGAGTAACTACCGTCGCCTCCTGTTACAGCACCAATTGTTGTGCCTTTTACTAGCACTGTAGCTCCTGCAATTGGAATACCCGAAGTATCCTTTACAACACCTTTTAAATCGATGCGTTGCTGTTCTAGCGAACGGTTCGCAGTACTACTAGAAGTACCGCTTTCATGTGAATTTTTTGATAGCTTTCCACCCTCTACAAACTCTGAACCGCTAGGTCCATCATAAGAAGAGCGAGAATGTGCTACACTGTTTGTCGACATCGTAATCAATGTACTGACAACTAACAAGGTAAAAATTTTCCTCACATCTACACTTTTTAGGGGTTAAATAATAGTTTTTTTGTAAAAAAATACAAAATAACAGTAATTAAAGTAGTGTAAAACAATTATTGCCATATTCTTAATAGCACTCTTGGAGCGATATTTTTCACTATTAAATCTCAATATAGAACCACTATATTTTCGATTCAATAGCAAAAAATCTCATC
>JAWXTR010000032.1:0-26665 GCA_044433365.1 Rikenellaceae bacterium | reverse complement strand
CGATATTTTTCACTATTAAATCTCAATATAGAACCACTATATTTTCGATTCAATAGCAAAAAATCTCATCTCCAATAGCACTATTAAAAATACACCAATAATTATTTTACCCTACTTAATAAGCTGTTATTTGTTGGTTTATAAATTTGTTTCACCCCCAGCAGTAGAGACGTAGCCCTGCTACGTCTTAAATTGCACCAAGTAGTAGAGACGTAGCCCTGCTACGTCTAAAGTCGAATTTTGCAGAGCAAAATGAGCTTACCAAGCAACAATAAATCAAATTCACAAAGTAACCAAAATTGAATTTGCCAAGCCAAATCCAAACCCAGACGTAGCAGGGCTACGTCTCTACTGCCGAGCCATTAATTTAAATTCTTAACAACATATTTTGAGGGTATTCGTAAAACTATTTGTAAGTTAACCTTATAATCGTTTTGTGAATGACGCTAAAGGGAGATTCGCAAAAGCCCTTTTGCGAATTTCCCTCACAATTTTTGAAAAAAAATTGTGCGCCCATCGTCTCGAAGAGCGATGAAGGCGTGTTTTTGTTCACTTTTTTTAAAAAGTGTTAAATATAGTTTTTTAATTACCTCCATTTTTGCACTTTTGTGCAAAAATGGAGGTAATTTAGAGGTTTTTTAGGCACGTAACTATTTGTAAATTAGCTTGATATTAGTTTTGCGAATGACCCTCAAAAGTAAAAAGTCCGATAACAGAAATGTTATCGGACTTTTTAGGTATATATAAACTCTTTATTTATCTACTAGAAGAATTTGATACGGCTATCTTTTACACTTCCTAGCGAGTATATAGCAGCCATTGCTCTTTGTTGGTAAGAGGTCTCAGCAGTAGCTTGTAGAAGGGCTTTTTCGCTCTCGAAAGAGACACCCTCTTCGTTATTTTGTGAAACTACTTTAACCATATTGATTGAGCCAGCAGAGTAGATAGGAGTAGATGTTTGGTTAACACCTAAGTTTGAAACTGCACCAACTACTTTTGGAGCCATACCAATACCTTGTATGTAAGGAGTACGGAAACTTACGTTCTCAGCAGTTGTAACTTCAACTTTTAATATTTTAGCTGCCTCTTCAAGTGAAGTAACACCAGATAGTTGATTTTTCAAATATTCAGCTTTTTTCTCTGCAAATACAGTGTTACGGAAGTCAGATTTTACATCTTCGTAAGGCGTTGGACCAAATTCGTTGCATTTTACTACACGAACAATAACATTTTTGTCACCAACAGAGATTACAGGAGAAATAGAACCCTCTTCGTTATCAAAAATCCAGCGAACAACTTCTGTAGAACCTGTGATACCTTGAATCTCTCTGTCACCAGCACTAAGACGAGCAACACGTTTTGCACTTCCATTTTCTGAAGCTACAACATCGAAATCAGCACCTTTAACTTTTGCTTGAGATGCAAAGTTTGTAGCGTTAGAATAGACGATTTGGCTAGTTTGGTTGCTAGGGTCAACAGTGTAGTCAACAGTAGCAATTTGAGCCTTGTCGAATTTTTTACCAACCATTGTTACCTCTACGATATGAGTACCAAATTGTGTGTCAACTTTGATAATATCACCTTTTTTAGAGGCTGCAATTGCGTTTGAGAAATCAGGAATCATCATATTGATATGGAAGATACCTAAATCACCACCGCTAAGATTAGCATTTTGGTCGATTGAGAATTGAGAAGCTAAAGAAGCAAATTGGCTCTTATCTTTTTTAAGAACTGTAACAAGACTATCAGCTAAAGCCTCTTGCCCAGCATAGATAAGGATATGTTTTGCACCAAGTGAGTCTGGAAGAGATTTAACTTCAACCACTCTCGACATAGAGTAAATATCACCTTTTAAAACTGGACCATAAATCTCACCCTCTTTAGCTGTAAATGCGTAAGCAGCTAACTCTGAAGAAAGCTCCTCAGCTTTTAAGAAAGTAGGATTAAAATCTGAATTAGAGTTAAGGTTTACAAATTGAGCTAAGTCGGTAGCTGCTGAAAATTCATTTGCAAGCTCATAAACATACTCTTTTGCATCGGCGTAATCTTTTTCAGAAGGAAGAGTTTCGAAAACTACATACTCTACTTGGCGATTTTCAACCTGCTTATATCTATTTTTATGAGCATTGTAGTAGGCTTTCATATCAGATTCAGTAACAGTCACAATCGAGTCTGGAAGTGTGTAGACTGTTTTCGATACAAACTCAATATTAGAGTTTTTCTCAATTGCTGAAACATACTCTTTAGCCTCTAAATCTGTAACGAAGATAGCTTTATCGATTAAAGTGAAGTATTTCGACATAGCTCTATCGCTATCAATCTCATCCTCCATATAGTCCCAGAAAGCTGCTGCACGACCAGTTGGATCGTAGTCGATATTTGCAACGAAATTTCTAACCATTTCATAATCGTAAGCTCCTGTGTTTCTATCAACGAAAATAGATGCAAGAACTGGTGAAATAAATTCACCACTAACCATATCTAGCTGCTCATCAGCAGATACTGTTAGTCCCAATTTTTCAAGACTCTCAGTAAATAATCTTTGACGGATTATTTTGTCCCACGCTTGGGAACGTACTGAATTTGTCTCTTGTTCGGATAATGATTCTTTACCTGTAAGCATCTGCTGTACAAGTGAAAGACGATCAATCTCATTGCTATAAGATTGAACCGATACTTGATCTCCATCAATCTCTCCGACATTCATTTTTGCCGAGCCAAAAAGTGTGCTCGACGAGTTAGTTAAGTCTCCAAGAAGAAAGGCAATAAGTGAAAGTCCGATAATCACGGCCAATGCCACTCCACCTTTAGTTCTAAGTGTGTTTAAAGCTGCCATATTAATGTTTTATAATTATTTTTTTGTTTTGAGTAGTTTTTAAAGTTTAAACTTTGTACCTCCCGAAAGATGGTAATAAAATTGGAACTTAAAAATTCTCTTTTTGTATTCGTTGTAAAACAGAAGACAAAGATAAGGTTTTTATGCTAATTTAACAAACAACTTTCATTTTTAGCGCAATAATATCAAAATATATTGAAAAAAATAATAAAAAAGCTAAAATAGGGGGTTAAAAAGTGAAAATAAATATTCTTAAATCTTTAAAAAAAGCAAAATTAACCGATATTGTAGAGTTCTAATTCAAATTAAACCTTATATTCTTCCACTATTTTTTGTCAGCGACCCCCAACTTTTCGTTAAGAATCATTTTAACCAAATCAATACGTTTGTCGTTTCGTTTAATAATCTTTACTTTCATCGTTTCGAGCACTACAATCTCACCACGAGAAGGTATTGAGTGTGTTGTATCAATTATATATCCAGCAATTGTGTCGTAATCTTCATTTTCGGGGATTTCAGCTCCGTAAGTGCTATTTATATGCTCGACTGTAGCCTTTGCAGATATAATAATTTCATTTTTAGATACTGAATACTCTATTATATCTGTATCATCATATTCATCTTCAATATCGCCAAAAATCTCCTCAAGAACATCTTCTAGCGTAATTATACCTATTGATTCTCCAAATTCATTAATAACAGCAGCAATAGATTTGCGGTTGTGAGTAAATAGAGTAAGAAGTTTTTGCGCATTCATCGATTCTGGAACCAAAATTATATCACACATCATCTCGCTTACCGATGCCGAAGAGTCGAAAAGCTGCTTTACGTTGATATAACCTATAATATTGTAAATTGACTCTCGATAGACAGGAAGTTTTGAGAAATTGCTCATAACAAATCTCTCCTTCAAATCTTCGTAGCTCTCATTTACCTCTACCGCCTCAATATCTGATGGAGGAACCATACAATCTCTAACCTTAATATCGCTAAGTTGAAGTGCATTTTCCAAAATTTCAACATCTTTTTCATCGGCACTCTCATCACCATCCTCGCCTGTTGCCTCACTTAGTAGAGTAGTAAGGTCGGTGGTAGAAAATAGGGGTGAGGCGTGTGACTGCACCTCAATTTTAAAAAGTTTTACGATAAAATTTGAAACAGCATATAAAACTATTGTAATTGGATAACAAATGATATAGAGAACAAAGGCTAAATATAGCGAAAGTTTTAAAATTTTGTCGTTTCCGTTTTTAACAGCAATTTGTGGTATTATTCCCACTGTAAATAGTAGAACTAAAGAATAGAAAGCAGCTGAAAGATAGATATTTGGCTCTCGTCCCCACTCTACAGATAGTGCAAAGCCCATAATTGCAAGTATGTAGCAGGTACTTGTAAAAATCCTAAAACGGTAGTAATTTTCGACTACTATTTTATATGCTTTGTCGAATATTGGTGAATTTTTCCGCTCAATTTCAATTTTTACCCTATGCGAATGTTTAAAGGTAAAGTGTACAAATAAAATTAATGCTATCACAAAGAAGGATAACAAGAAAGTGACGATATTTATAGTAAATAATTCCATAACTCAACAATTTTTCATTTGAAGGCAAATTCTCAAATACCTTTTGCAGATTTGCCTCACAATTTTCAAAGAAAATTGTACGCTCAGTGGTCTCGAAGAGGCACTGAAGGCGTGTTTTTGCTCGCTTTTTTTAAAAAGTATTAAATAAAGTTTTTTATTACCTCATTTTCGCAATTTTGTGAGAAAATGGAGGCGATTTGGAGGTTTTATGAGTATAACTATTTGCAAATTAACTTGATAGTATTTTTACGAATGATCCTTTAAAAGTGTCTTTTAGTCTATATTTACTGCGGTCATGGCTTCCTTGTTTTTATCACTCTTAGAATCATTTGAATTGACCTTTTGATCAGTTAAAGCAGGAGTATCAGTAGAAGATATAGAATTAATCGAGAGTGAATCCGTAGATAGAGAATCGACAGAAAGCGAGTCTATTAATGGCTCTCTGTTTTGAGTCGTATCGAGATATATACGCCCTTTTGTCTGCTTAAATTCGATATTTTCGAGAGCTTCATCTGATTCAAAGCCTGAACCAATAGTAATCTCCTCACCATCAACAACCTTTGTTTTTACGTGCGAATATACTGTTTTTTTCTTCTCATCCCAAAATATTTGCTCAGTATATAGTGTGCGTCCCTCATGGTTTGAAGCAACTACATTTCCTCTAGCTTCCCAGATTTTTGCCTTTTCGTCGTAGTAGGCATACTCTGCCTCAAGTTCGGTCTCTTTCATTCGGGTAGAGTCGTTGTATGTTTCGATATGCACACCCTCTTTAAACTCCATGTAAGGCGAATCTACAAGTGCATAACGTTCCATTAAGGGGGCTTTAAATCTATACTGAATAACACTATCTTTGTAATCTTTAATATCCAAATTACGAGTTGTTACGGTAGGGATTTTTGTGGCATCTACATCGGTAGTGGCGACCCCATCACGTTTACAGGCAAAAATTGAGAATAAAACTGCAAATAATACCAAGTATGAAGAGTCGATAGATTTAATTCTAAGCCCTTTTTTATAACGTCTACTATTAGATATATTAATTTTCATTCAGTATAAATTTTCTTTAGGGGAGTTCCCCTTACTTCTATTAGTAATAGCACTAAAAACTATCAACTTATTTTTGAAAACACCCTCAGAGTCCTAAAATAAAAGACTCTGAGGGCATATTTTCAGAAATTATATTACTATAATACCGATAAAGATTTGAAAAATCATTTCCACTTTTTTTCTACTAGAATGAAACTAGTGAGCGAGATGCGTGCAATTTTCTACTGCAAAGGTATTGTTTTTTACTGCTGACAAATACCTTTAAAATTTCAATTCTTTATTAGCGATTATATTAATTATCTAGGACGAACTGTAGTTCTACCAGATACTCCACCACAATTTACTGTATAAGCATCACCTTTGTTAAGGTCGTTAAAGAATACATCTTCAGTGCTAGGGAAATATTGTGAGTATACAGAAATTAATTTGCTAGCTTGCTCTTGTTGGTCACCCTCTAAGTAAGTACGAGCTTTAGTTAAGTTGTCAACAATAATCCAGTAAGCAGCTTTTTTCTCGAAATCACCACAGTTAGGAAGAGAACCTGATTGTGCTTGAGCTAAGAAGAAGTAACCAAGACCACTTTCACTATCAATTGAGATAGCTTGGCGAGCATATTTTACTGATTCAGAATATCTTTCAGCAACTAAAGTAGCACCAGCAGCACTTAAAGCAAAAGATGCTTTATTTTTGTTGTCAGTCTCTTTTTCAATAGCTTCATTATAATATTTTAGAGCTTTTTCAAGGTCACCTTTTTTGTCAAAACCAAATGCAAGCGAAGCAGCAGCAGAAGCAGAAGGCTCCATTTCGTAATATTTCTCAGCAATTGCTAATTGGAACTCTGTTGAACACTCAGCTTTTGCAAGTAGAGTAGCGATTTTTGCAACTAAAGCAGCATCATCAGGATTAGCTTCGAATTGAGGTTTGAAGATAGACTCTAGGTTGTCGCAAGAAGCAGCATCTGTAGATGTGAAAAGCTGTTCAATAGCAGTTTTAGTCTCATCTTTTGCAGCATCTGAACTACCATCAGCAATAGCAGTAAGTTTATCATAAGCTGTAAGCAACACCTCAGTTTCAATCATATCATTTTTGTAAAGCTGAGTAAGGTATTGGAAATAAACAGGCAAAATTGGAAGGTTTACATTGCTTCCAACCTCTTCTAAAATACCATCAACTTCTTCCATTACCACTTCAGGGTTGTTAGCTCTGAAGTTTAAGTTATCTTTGATTTTCTCTGTAAGGATATAGTCAGTACCACGAGTAGCATCATCACCAAAGTTAGCAATACGATAATCGTGAAGAATCATTAAACTATCAATATAAATATTTCTTTGATCTGCCTCTTTAGTTGTAGCAATTAATTTTTTGTACATAGCAGCACCTCTAATGTAAAGATTTTGGTGCACATTAGGAAGATCCGTAAGAAGTTGTTTTAAGTGAAAAGAAGCTTGGTCATAATTTTTAGCGTTATACTCTTCGTTAAAGAAGCTATACGCTTTGTAATTTTTTTCTCTCTCTGCTGCATCAGCACCATATTTTGCAAAAGCTGCTTGATTGTAATCTTGTGCAAAAGAAGTTAGAGATAGTACCGCTGCACCTACTGCAGAGACAAACATTCTAATTTTAAAGGCTTTCATAATGTTGATATGATTTTTGTATTATTAATTATTCATACTTTTCAGACAACAAATATAACTATTATATTTTTAAAACAAAATATTTTTTATTATTAATTTTTCATTAAGAGATTACACTAAAATACCAATAATTAAGCAAATTAGAAAAAAGCTCTGAAATTTTATACTTTTCAGAGCCTTTTTGTTAATATTTCTTTTATTTTAGGGCAAATTTAGCCACTTTTTCTATTTGAATTTATGGCGAATAAACCACTCATTTACCACCATAAAGTTGACACCAATATTGAGTTTTACATAATTTTCACGAATTAATGTAGATGAAATAGAGCCAGTTTGACCAACATCAATACCAACATTTAGATGTGTTGGGGCATTTCGTTGCATTGGAATACCAACCCCTAATGATAGAGCATAATCCTTTATCTCATTATCATTTACCACTAAGTATGACGTTCCGTATCTGATACCAGCACGGTAGGTCCAGCGACGCATCATATTTCTAACATCAAAACGGTTAGGGGTGTAGCTTATACCTAAACGTGCATCTCTATATTTGCCAAGAGATATATTAATATTCTCATTTACATCTAAATCGAATGCACCATCATAATTTTGCTCGATATAGTCAGCAGCAATTGTTAATTTTCTATTTTGGTATGCAATACCTGCTGAAATTTTATTTGGCAATGCAAGAGCTTTTGTAAACTCTGTATAAGAAACCGTATCTGTTGTTATCGAACCGACAGTATAATCTAAATCATCAACATTTTGAGTAATATTTGCATTTGGTTGGAAAGTTGCAGCAAAATTTAGGCTATTTTTATTCTCTCCTAATTTTACACTATAAATAAAACCAACCTCGAAATTTATCTTCGTAAACTCATAATTTGTAGATGACTGAACAGATCTAAACTCTGTTGATGGTTGAATAATAGGATTAATTGTTACAGATTGTAGTCTATTGATAGAACTGTGATAAAATAGAGCAGCGGCACCGATAGAAAGTCCTTTTATTGGCTCCCAGCCAAAACCTGCTTTTAATTGAGTTGTTCCACCATTACCTGAATAATCATAAACAGTAGTACCAATTGTGGATAAAATATAGTCATCAGTCTCATTAAAACTCATTCTATAACCAACCGAGCTATAAGAATTTAGAAGCAGCCCAAAGCCCAAACGCTTTGCAATAGGGAACTGCATTCCAAGACTACTCAAATTAAAAGAGTTGTTACTGGTAGTATTTGTTCCATCGCTAATATAGCGATTGTCGCCCTCAACACCGAAGTCGAACAAGAAAGTTTGCTGCGGTACAGCACTCCAACCAGCAGGATTAAGTCCATTGATAAAATACTCATTTTTCACCGCCAATCCAGCACCAGCCATACTCTTATCATTAGCAGTACCAAGCGTGTTCATACTTCCTAATCCATATAGGGTGTAAGGTGAGAATGTATTCATCCCATCCTGTTGCGCCCTAACTGTCTGCGACGCACCTAGAATTATTGCTATTATCAGCAATAAACTATTTCTTCTTAGTTTTGACATCATTATATTTTAAAACTTTAATCTTTATCTCTATTAATAATGCGAATTTTTTATAAATTTAAGTAGAATTTTATAGTCAAATTTTAACTTTATAATCAACCTACTGCATTACAAAGAATCTTATATAATCCTTTTGTTACTATCTCACAATCTGCAAATATCGTCATTTTAAATTTGTTACCAAAATATTTTGCATCACCACCTGTAAAAATTATTTTCAAGTCGTTGTATTTTTCGCTATACTCTCTTATGTAACCATCTATTTCATAGACTATTCCAAGAATTACTCCGCTCTCTATAGCATTTTTTGTAGAAGTTGCTGTAAGCGAAGTTTCTTTGTCAGAAAGCGAACATAATGGCAATTTTCTTGTAAAAGCATTTAAAGATTTAAATCTTAAAGCTGCACCAAGTGAAATATTGCCACCCCTAAAAGTTGCAATTTCTCCGCCAAAACCTCTCTCTACAAAGTCAATAGTTATGGCACTTCCAAAATCTATAACCAAAATATTTGCTTCCTTAAACAGCTCTGCTGCACCAACTGCTGCAGCAAGCCTATCAAGCCCTACTGTTTGAGGTGTAGAATAACTATTTTTTATAGGTAGAGCAGTTGAGTGGTCAAAATTAATAAAGTTTTTGATATTTTCAGCTAAATATTCTACCACTTCACCACTTTTCTCTCTTACCGAACAATAAATTGCACTATTTATCCTTTCGTTTAGCAAAAATTCCTTTACTATAGTAACATTTAATTCACTAACGCAACAACGCTTATCAATATTGCCTATACTCGATACTATTAGTAATTTTATTAGCGTATTTCCCTCGTCTATAATTAAACTTCTCATAATTCCACCACTTTTTAGCTGTTAAAAAGGATAATTTTTATCAAGGACTCACCTTTGGATTTTAGGGAACTTCTAAAATCTCTCAAAATCCTGAATTTAGAACTTCCCTTTAGAACCTCCTTTCATATTTTCCAACAAATTTTTAGCACTTTTCAAACTATCAACGCCTGCTATTGATAATAGCAGTGATTTTGGTTTCTGTTTTAGCTTAAATTTGTCGCCTTTCGACATAATATATTTTGTTAGAGACTTAAATCTCACGCTATCGTAGTAGGAAGATGCTCCATTTGAGATAAAATGGGTAATTAGATAACCATTTTTAACTATTACCTTTTCAAAACCCAAATATTGAGCTAAGCGGCGTATCTCTACAACATCAAATAAGTTTACAACCTCCTCAGGCAGCTTCCCAAATCTATCTATTATCGACTTTTTAAGCTGCTCACTCTCAGAGCTATCGGCTATATTATCAATTTTTCGATACAATTTTATTTTTTCAGTTAAATTAGATACATAGCTATCGGGAATCAATGCCTCATAACCTATATCCATTTGACAATCGGTAACATAATCGACATCCGAAGATACCATTTGACTCTGCTCATCATCCAAAATATCTTTATACTCATCCCTAAACTCTACAATCGCCTCATTCAAAATCTTTTGGTAGGTTTCAAAGCCTATATCTGCGATAAATCCGCTCTGCTCTCCTCCTAGAAGATTACCTGCACCACGAATATCTAAATCTTGCATTGCAATATTAAATCCTGCTCCCAAATCGCTAAAATCTTCGATTGCTCTTAATCTTCTACGTCCAATCTCCGAAATTGTATTCTCTGATGGGATAAATAGGTAGCAATATGCCTTTTTATTTGAACGCCCTACACGACCACGAAGCTGGTGAAGATCGCTAAGTCCAAAATTTTGGGCATTATTTATAATCATCGTATTAGCATTGGAAATGTCGATGCCCGACTCCACAATTGTGGTAGATACAAGCACATCGTATTCGCCATATATAAAATCGGTAATGATTTTTTCCAAAGCTTTTGGATCCATCTGTCCATGACCAACAACTACACGTGCATCTGGAACCAAATCGGTAATTATAGATGCCATGTGGTGGATTGTACTCACATTATTATGAACAAAATATGCCTGCCCTCCTCGTCCAATCTCATAAGAGATTGCCTCTCGAAGCAGCTCTTTATTAAATGAGTGAACCTCCGTCGAAACGGGCTGTCTATTTGGTGGCGGGGTGTTTATTATTGATAGCTCTCGTGCTCCCATTAACGAAAATTGGAGAGTTCGAGGTATTGGAGTAGCTGTTAGAGTAAGTGTATCAATATTTGCTCTTATCTGGCGCAATTTTTCTTTGCTCGAGACTCCAAACTTCTGCTCTTCATCAACGATTAGAAGCCCTAAATCTTTAAATTTTACCGCTTTACCAAGTATTTTGTGTGTTCCGATTAAAATATCTATCTCCCCCTTTTCAAGGCGGTGCAAAATCTCTGTTACCTGCTTTGCTGTCTTTGCACGTGAAAGCAGCTCAACAGTTACTGGAAACTCTTTTAGTCGTTGTGAGAAAGAGCGGTAATGTTGTAAAGATAGAATGGTTGTAGGCACTAAAACCGCAACCTGCTTTCCGTCGCAAGCAGCCTTAAATGCTGCACGAATAGCTATTTCGGTCTTTCCAAAACCAACATCGCCGCAAACCAACCTATCCATAGGTATTTTACGCTCCATATCCACCTTAAAAGCCTCAGTAGCTTTCTGTTGATCGGGAGTATCTTCATATATAAACGACGCTTCTAACTCATGTTGAAGATATGAGTCAGGTGAAAAAGCAAACCCCTCAGCACTTCGACGTTTTGCATAAAGTTGGATTAAATCCTTTACAATATCTTTAACCTTAGCCTTAGTGGTAGTTTTTAGTTTTTGCCAAGCTCCATGCCCTAAAGTGTGTACTTTTGTGGTAACTGTTGTATCTTTATCTCTATATTTTGAAATTTTGTGGAGAGAATGGACGTTTACCAGTAAGAAATCACCATTTGCATAGGTCAATTTTACCGTTTCGACAACCTTTCCACCCTCGCTACTTTGAACCAAGCCGCCAAAACGTGCAACACCATGATCTACATGTACCACATAGTCGCCTATTGATAGAGATGTTAGTTCTGAAATAGTTAGAGACTCTGCTTTTGGAAGCTCTGAGGCAACCTCATAGCGGTGGTGACGCTCAAAAATTTGATGGTCGGTAAGCAGCGCAACACGTGCATCATTATCGACAAAACCCTCATGTATTGAGACTGGAATATTCTTGAAAATTCGTTTTTTCTTATCAAGAGAGATAAAAATATTTTCAAGTCGTTCTATTTGATTTTGATTTTGTGTAACTATATAGTTGTCGTAGCCATTTTCAAGATTTTCACTAAAATAGCTGTAAAGAAGCTCAAAATTTTTGTTGAAAGATATTTGTGGTGAGGTGTTAAATTTAATCTCTTTATCGCTTCGCACTCCTCTAAATCCCTCACGGATAGTGATTACACCACCCTCTCTAAGCGGTTGAAGCATCTGGCTATAGTCGGCAGTAGCTTCGATTAGAGGCGAATAGTTTTCGAATAGTTTACGTCGAATATCCTTTGCTTTCTGCTCTAAGACTACCCCGCTTTTCACCCAATAGGTCACATTTTTAACACCAAAATCGGCAAGTAGCTCGTCTATCCACATCCACTCCTGCACTACAGTAATATCTGAACCAAATTTTGGAAAGATTGTCACCTCACTACGTTTTTCGATAGACTCTTGCGAATTGATATCAAAAACACGTATAGATTCGAGTTCGTCACCAAAAAAATCGAGACGATAGGGACGATTGTCGGAGTAGGAAAATATATCTACAATACCTCCACGAACAGAAAATTGACCAGGTTCGTACACAAAATCGCTCTTTTGAAACTCTAATGAGCGCAAAAGTTCATCTATAAATGAGATTGAATAGCTTTCCCCTACTTTTATATCTACGCTATTAGATTTTATCTCCTTTGCCGTTACGCTCTTCTCGATTATAGCCTCTGGGTAGGTACAGACTGCAATAAACTCATCGTTTGCAATACCCTCTTTTAACCTAGAAAATAGAGCAGAGCGTTGGACTATGCCCGATGGCTTTTCTTGTCCGTATACAATCGAACGTTTGAAAGAAGAGGGAAAAAAGTAGATATTTTGGCTATTCCAAAACGAAGTTAAATCGTTGTAGAAGTAGCCAGCATCGTCTTTCGACTCTGCAATAATAATATGCAGCCCCTTTTTGCGCTCAGCCACTGAACCTACAATTATTGCAGCAGCCGAACCTACCACTCCACTAAGCTGCAAAGAGCTATTGCCACTTGTGACAATAGCCTCTACCTGCTGTGAGCCTCCTATTTTATCTATTATTGATTGATGTTTCATGATAATAATGGTGAATATCTAAACTTACCGAACTACAAAATTTACCATTAATAATTAATCATTTATTAAATCTCCTCCTCATCTAAAGGTTCAACCTCATCTTCAGCTGTTTTTTCGCCCTCTTCAATGTCGAAAAGCGAACCAGAATAGAGTGCAAAGCCCGATTTATCGTAATATTTAGCATCAACATAACCAACTGATTCATCAGGAATTACCGAGATAAAACAGCGATAGCGCATCATCCATTTTAATCTTTCAGAAATCAATCCTTTATTGATAAATGCGGCTAAATAAGGGTGTACTCTCACCACAATCCATTTGCATCCATGCTCCTCTATTAGAGCGGCAATATTTGCCTCAATTTGGGCATCAAAAAGGATTGAAGGAGATATTTCGCCCGTCCCTTTACAAGCTGGACACACCTCCGAAATATCGATTTTTGTTGCTGGTCGCACCCTTTGACGAGTAATTTGCATTAATCCAAACTTCGTTAAGGGCAATATGGTATGTTTTGCCCTATCTGCTGCCATCTCTTTCTTCATAGCCTCCCATAGAATCTCACGATTATCTCGTTTTTTCATATCTATAAAGTCTATAACGATGATTCCGCCTATATCACGAAGTCGAAGCTGGCGAGCAATATGAGGTACAGCATTAAGGTTTACTTCAAGTGCAACCTCCTCTTGTGACGAGGCGTTGTTTAGGCGTGTACCGCTGTTAATATCAATGACGTGTAGAGCCTCAGTGTGCTCAACAATCATATACGCCTTGCGTTTGAATGGAATTAGCTTTCCAAAAAGACCTTTTACCTGACGAGTAACATCAAAATTGTCGAAAATAGATACTGCACCCTCTTTATAGAGCTTCACGATACGCTCCTGCTCTGGGGCAATATATTTGATGTAATCTTTTATATCCTCAAAAATCTCTTTATCATCTACATGGATATTACTGAACTGATCGCTCAAAATATCTCGTAAAATTGTATTTACACGGCTCTCCTCGCTTAAAATTAGTGATGGAATTTGCGAATCTTTAGCCTTTTCGATAATATCGTCCCAACGCTTTACAAGCATGGCAACGTCTGCCTCAATCTCTGACTGTTCAGCACCGATTGCAGCGGTACGAATTATTGCGCCAAAGTTGTTTGGAAGCACTGCCGATACGTAGGTTTTTAGACGACGACGTTCGTCGTTTTTGCGGATTTTTTGTGATACTGCAATCTTGCTTCCCATTGGTAATAGCACCACATGGCGACCAGTTAGCGATATTTCACAACTTAGACGAGGACCTTTTGTAGAGATTGCCTCTTTTACAACCTGCACCAAAATTGTATCACCAGTAGATAACACCTCCGATATTTTTGCACTTGGAAGATATGGTTCAATTCTGTTGAACGATGCAAAATCACCCTCTTTTTTCTTTTTTACTACGCCATCGACAAATTTTGCCATCGACTTATAGTGCACTCCTAAATCAAGGCGATGAAGAAAGGCATCTTTGGGATGTCCAATATTAACAAATGAGGCATTTAGACCAGGCATAAGTTTACGAACTTTGCCGATATATATGTCGCCCACGCTATAACCTCCGAGGCGTTCTACCTTGTGGTACTCCACAAGTGCTTTATCCTCTAACAGAGCGATATATATCATATCCTCTGATGCATGAACTATTAACTCTTTATTCACTATTAAAATATATAATTAGACCTTTCAAAAATAGGTCGGTAAATTTATGAGTGCAAAATATAAAGCATCACCTCTTTGTGTGAGACCACTATCTATGCACTGTTTTTGTAGAAAAACTACATTAAATATATTGAGACCCTACGTTAGCAGTCTAAGAAATTTGGACGATAAGAGAGGTGAGCTGGTAGTAATTTTAGTGAATTTCTATTGGGAACTTCTAAAATCTGGCTTTCGGAGCTTTTAGAAGTTCTCTTAGCTAATTTTTTATAACCTTTACCTGCATGAAATAGAATAAATTACAAAATATATGCCACGTTAAAAAAGTGAGCTGTAATTTTTCTATAGGGGGTTCTAATAATTGGTTTTATTCGATTTTTTATTTTGAGGTTTTAGATTTGGATTTTAATTCAAAGATGAAGCCTTAAAATGAAAAAGCGTTAAAATCCAATTTTTAGAAGTTCCCTATCTCTAAATAACTGTAAAGCAACAAAACACTCTACTTGTCTTTTAAATAGAATTACCGTCGGTATTAAACGGTATATATTCGATTTTTTAAATCGTTAGGGGGAGTTCTATTAGTTTTTTTAAAACTCACC
Source organism: Rikenellaceae bacterium (assembly GCA_044433365.1). Lineage (GTDB taxonomy): Bacteria > Bacteroidota > Bacteroidia > Bacteroidales > Rikenellaceae > CAMQVM01. Next base: position 11,439 of record JAWXTR010000032.1, on the reverse strand, counting down.
TTAAAAAAAGAGGTTGCCTCAAAGATTGAGCAACCCCTTTCTTGAATCTAGTTAAAATATCAATAAATATATCAATGTATCATAAAAAGTGTTATGAAACTATTGTAACACGCCTTTTTAGTGAGCAAAAACTGCACCATAGGGGCAATAAATCTATTTTAAACTGTTCACGTAACTTTTCATAAAAAAAGACTACTTCTTAGATTTGTGTCTATTTTTTCTTAGACGCTTTTTTCTTTTGTGTGTAGCCATTTTATGTCTTTTTCTTTTCTTTCCGCTTGGCATGACTTTAAATGGTTTTAAATTAATAATTATTTTGTATTAGCTGTTTTGGTAGTAGCCCTCAAAAGGAATGCCATAAGGTAGAAAAACTACATCTTAGATGTTCCCATAAATTTAAAGCCGCTCCAAAGAGCAAAATTAAGCAATTACTACTTCTTTACTTCGTTTGCAAAAGTTTTCGAAGGTTTGAATGCAGGAATGTTGTGCTCAGGGATTGTGATAGTAACATTTTTAGAGATGTTTCTAGCCACTTTCTGTGCTCTACGTTTGATAATAAACGAACCAAAACCTCTTAGGTAAACGTTGTCGCCACCTGCTAGTGAAGATTTAACGTTGTCCATAAATGATTCAACAACTTGTTGAACAACTGCCTTCTCAACTCCAGTGCTTTTTGAGATTTCGCTAACGATATCTGCTTTTGTCATTTTCGTAAAATATTTATAAATTAATAATCTTTAGTACAATTTCTATTCAAAATAGCATATTTTGATACTTCTACTTAGCTTAATACATATAATGAGTTGTTTAAGCCCTATTTACTGTAAAAGCGTGCAAATATACACTTAATTTTGTGAAAACACAAAAAATAATCAAAATAGCGCAAATATAGCACTATTTTTCACCTTTCAAGGCTTATTAAACCGCTAACAATGGTGTTGTTAGAAATCCTCAGAACCCTATAGACACGACCTATTTTTATGGATTTTCAGCTGCAAAGATAATCATATATTTTTGAAATACAATAACTTTTGAAAAATTTACCCTTATTTTCAACACTTTATACCCGAATTTTATAATTTTCCGAAGAAATATGGCAATAATTGTTTTACACTACTTATTAATTGTGAATTATGAATTTTAGACATTCAAACTCTCACCTTCGCTTTTGGCAACAATAGCAGTTACGGCGCAATCGCCCCACACATTTGCGCTGGTGCGAGCCATATCCATAATAAAGTTTACACTCATAATGATACCGATGCCATCAAGTGGTAGTCCTACAGCCGACAAAATTACTGCCATCATTACAAACCCTGCCATTGGAATACCTGCTGCTCCAACAGCTGCAAGTAGAGAGGTAAGCACAACTACAATTTGCTGAACTAGCGATAGCTCAACGCCGTAGGCTTGCGCCAAAAAGATTACACTAGCACACTCAAATAGTGCTGTTCCATTCATATTAATTGTTGCACCAAGAGGAAGCACAAAACTTGCGATTTTTTCAGATACACCCGATTTCTTTGTTATTGCATCAATAGAAATAGGAAGTGTTGCTGAGGAAGATGCTGTTGAAAAGGCGGTAATAAGAGGAACTGACATATTTTTCATATGAGCAAACGGTTTAATTCCCGAAAAACGCAAAATCAGAGGAATTACAACAAACATCTGAATCAACACACCTAGAAGTACTGTAACAATCAACATACCCATACCAGTAAACAGAGCCTTTAAATCAGAATTATTAAAAATTTGCTCTGTTACAATACCAAATACACCAATAGGAGTAAGGCGGATAATTGCCTGCGTAATTTTCATCATTACATTGAATACTGCATCAAAAAATTTGATTAGTCGCTCGCTAGCCGACTTTTCGATTTGAGTTGTAAAGAAGCCAAATAGGAGTGCAAATACAATAATTTGAAGAATATTGTTTGAAGAGAACGCTCCTACGACATTTACAGGAATTGCATCCATCAAAATTTTACCTATCGAAGGACGGCTAGCCGAAAGAGCCTCTAAATCTACAGAGGTCGAAGCTACCGACAAAATATCAACGCCAACTCCCGGTCTTAAGGTGTTTACAAGCACTAGGCCAACGATAATAGCAACAACAGTAGTTAGCATAAATAGTCCAAGTGTGCGTCCACTAATACGTCCAAGATTTGAAGAAGAACCTATACCCGCCACACCTATTACTATAGAGGCAAATACTAAGGGGGCAATAATCATCTGCAACAGATTTAGAAATGCTGTTCCTACCCATTTACATGCCGAAACAAACCACGCTGCACTCTCTGGAGAGGCGGCGCAAATTTTTCCTGCAATAATTCCCAAAATCAACGCCAGCAAAATCAGCAGCGGCAAACTGTTCTTCTTTAAAAATCCCATAGTTTTTTATTTTTTAGCGGAAACAAAAAAACACTGTTTTCTGAACCCAATTTATATTTTAAATCGATATTTCATCATCCAATCATCCATCGTTAATATTAACCATCAACAAAGGCAAAGTTAAGAATTTATTACAAAATTTGAAAATTTCAAATCTTCGACCGTTGTAATTTTAATATTTTTTCTGTCGCCATCAAAAAATGAAATTTTGGCTCCAATACTCTCAACAATTGCTGCATCATCCGAAAATTCTTTATCACCATTTACTTTGTATGCCTCCAAAATAAGCTCTTTATCAAAGGCTTGCGGAGTCTGTACGCATTTATAACGACTTCTGTCGACTGCACAATTTTCACTCTCACTTTCAACAAAACGGATAGAATCGATAAGGTCGACAACAGGTACAGCAGCTCTATGCTTTTGAGCTGTTTTAATAGCATCTTCAACCATCTTTTCTGAGACAAATGGACGTACTCCATCATGTATTAACACCACACCCTCACCACTTTGCATGCAATCTAAACCATTTTTTACCGACTCTGTTCGAGATGCTCCACCAGCAACAACTGTATGTTTTTTAGAAAAGTTAAAATTTTCACATATTTGTTTCCAATTGTCTATTTGTAACGGAGATAAAACCACTATGATTTCACAAATTTCTGAAATTGAGTTGAATAGCTCAATAGTGTACATAAGTATAGGCTTCTCTTTTAGCAAAAGAAACTGCTTAGGAACCTCTGCTCCCATCCTGCTACCGCTTCCTGCGGCAACAATTATTACTGAATTTTTACTTTGATACAATTTTTTTATTACTTTTGTGGTATAGTTTGCAAATTTATAAAAAATTTAACATAATGACAAATTTAGATTGGCAATCATTAGACTTCTCTTACCGCAAAACTCCTTACAACGTAAGGGTTTATTATCGTGACGGTAAATGGGGTGAAATGGAGCTACACTCTGAAGAGACAATTAACATACATATGGCCGCAACTGCTCTTCATTACGGTCAAGAGGCTTTCGAGGGTTTGAAAGCATATACACGTGCTGACGGAAAGGTTAGCGTATTTCGTGTAGAAGAAAATGCAAAACGCATGCAACGCTCTGCCGAGCACCTTAAAATGGCTATACCACCAGTAGAGCTATTTTGTAGTTGTGTTGAGAAAGTGGTTGGTGCAAACCGTGAATTTGTGCCTCCTTATGGCACAGGTGCTACTCTTTACGTGCGTCCTCTTCTAATAGGTACAGGCGCAGAGGTTGGAGTTAAACCTTGTGATGAATATCTGCTAATTCTTTTTGTTACTCCTGTTGGTCCTTACTACAAAACAGGTACTGGCTCTATGACAGCGGCAATTATGCGTGAATACGACCGTGCTGCACCTCATGGTACTGGTCATATTAAGGCTGGTGGTAACTACGGTGCAAGTCTTGACTCACTAGAGGTTGCTCACGAAAAAGGATACAACGGAATTTTATATCTTGATCCAAAAGAGAAAAAATATATCGACGAATTTGGGGCTGCAAACTTCTTTGCAATCAAAGGCAACAGCTACATCACTCCAAAATCGCCATCAATTCTACCATCTATCACAAACCTATCGCTTCGTGCTCTAGCAGAAGATATGGGAATGGTTGTTGAAGATAGACTTGTGGCTCTTGATGAGCTAGAGGGTTTTGATGAAGTTGGTGCTTGCGGAACAGCAGCTGTAATCACTCCGATATCGAAAATAGACGATCTCGACACAGGCGTAACTTACCTATTTGATGAGGGGATGGGAGCGAAAACAAAACTGCTCTACGAGAGACTCACAAAAATCCAACTCGGCGAGGAGGTCGACAAATTCGGCTGGAACAGAGAGATTTAATTTGACTAACTAAGCGTTTTAAAGTAAAAATTTACTTTAAAACGCTTTTTTTAATTACAAAACAAAAATAATATTATTAATTTTTAAATAAATTGAAACTATGAAAAAAAACCTACTAAAAGGATGTCTAGCAGCTTCTACTCTGCTATTATCAGTTTCTTGTGGCTCTGAAGCAGCCCCTGAACGTGACTATTTGGCTGAAGCACTTGAGCTTCAATCACGTATTTTAACACTCGACACGCATGCCGACACCCCTATGCTACTTTGGAGAGAGGGCTATGATCCAGCAAAAGATAATGTAGGTGCTTGTATCGACTTTCCTAAAATGAGAAAAGGAAAATTGGATATGGCAACTTTTGCTATATTTACAGGTCAAGGTCCTTTAGACAAAGAATCTACCGATAATGTTTACAAAAAAGCGAAAGATACTTTTGTTAAAATCCAAGAGGCTATTGCTCAAAACAGAGACTCTGTAATGCTTATCCAAACTCCAGATGACATTATCAGAGGTAATAAAGAGGGCAAAATCATGATTTTCCCAAGTATCGAAAATAGCTACCCTATTGGTGAAGATTTAAGCCGTATCGATACTTTTTATAATATGGGTATTAGAATGTTTGGTATAGTTCACTCTAAACTAAATGCTCTTTCTGATTCATCTACAGATGAACCAAAATATAATGGTCTTTCAGAAACAGGTAAAGCATTAATCAAAAAACTTAACGACTTGAACGCTCTTATTGACGTTTCACACGCTTCTGATGCTGCAACACTTCAAATGTTACAGCTTTCAAAAGATCCAATCGTTGCAACTCACTCTTCTGCTCAATCTGTAGCCTCTAGCCCTCGTAATCTTAATGATGAGATTTTAGATGCTTTCAAAGCTAACGGTGGTGTAATTCAACTTTGTTTCCTTGATGCTTACACTAAAGATATTCCTGAAAATGAAGCTTATAACAAAGAAAAACATGCTATCCGCTCACAGATGCGTGAAAAAGGTGCAAATATCGACTCGCTACGTGCTGTTTCAGCTAAACTTATCGAAAAATATCCAGACCAAAAAGTGTATGTTAAAGATTTCGTAGACCATATGGACTATATCAAAAATCGAATTGGTGTAGATTATATGGGTATGGGTAGCGACTTCGACGGTGGTGGCGGTGTTTACGACTGTGCAGATGCTTCTCAATTCCCAAATATCACTGCTGAAATGCTTCGTCGTGGTTATACAGAAGAGGAGATTGCTAAAATCTGGGGTCTTAACTTCTTACGTGTTTACCAACAAGTTGCTGCTGAGTAATTTTAGGGAAGTTCTAAAATCTGATTTTAAGCTATAAGTAGTGTAAAACAATTATTGCCATATTCTTAATAGCACTCTTGGAGCGATATTTTTCACTATTAAATCTCAATATAGAACCACTATATTTTCGATTCAATAGCAAAAAATCTCATCTCCAATAGCACTATTAAAAATACACCAATAATTATTTTACCCTACTTAAAAACAGATAAAGTGGGTGACCCACTATTAAAAATAAAAAAATAATACCCCACTCACACTTGTTGTGAGTGGGGTATTGTCATAGCTAAAATCTCTATTTCACGATTCTAATCCATTCGATATTAATGGTTTCACCAGTTTCGCTATCTTTAGCAATAACGCTAATTTGCACCTTTTCAACCTCACTAATATCAAAACTGCTCATTCTTGGCATTTTATACACATCTGAGCGGAATTGAGGATATGCAAGTGGGTGCATAATATATTCTACCTGTTTTAATTTGCTAATTGGAAGCGAATATATAGCTGATTTTTCATCAATTTTTGTGGTTGCACCATAAGTCGAGCCATCACGCATTACAAGTGTAATTTTTATATCATTTCCACCTTTAGTGTTGCTTGAGGCGTAAATTTCGATATTTTTAGCCTCTTTCAAATCGTCCATTCTTGCCTCTACTACATCTCTACACCAAACCGAAATGGCATTATCGCCAAATTGACTTTTTGAAGATACGGTTAGGCTTTGACCACCATAATTTTCGGTTGGAGTAAATACCAACTTATCTTTACGATGTTTTTTGATGATATGATTCCAATCTCTTACTGTAGAGAATAGATATAGAGGATTGCTACTTGAGACAACAGAGAGCTTGTATGATTGTTCATCAATTTTTATATCATCTTCGTACACCTTGCTTGGCGATTTTGTCGCTCCCATATTATTGTAAGGGAATAGTTGATACCCCTCTTTGCCTTTTACATTAATATGGTAGTTTATAATCTGAGATTTTTCTAAATATTTAGCTGGTAGAGTTGCCTCATATCTATATTCATCTAGTGGTTTCATCTCGATTGTCTCGGTTCCTCCACTTTGAGATACCACAAAAAGCTCTACTTTTTCAGCTTTTTCTTCTCTTACGATAGTTACAGCGATTTTGCCATCACTACCAATCGAAACCTCTTGTGGAGTGTCGTTTAACACATAGTTGGCATTAAGCTCTCTAGTTGGAGCATGAAACTCGCCAAGAGTAATGTTATTCCAAGCAGAAACAGAGTTTAAAGTGGTTGTTACACCCTCTTTAGTAAGAAGATAGGCACCAGGAGTAACCGAAAACGCACCATTTTTGCTGCTTTCCACAATATTATTACCAGCATTTAATCCTTTTACTGTAAAGCTACTACCCAAATCAGGTAGCGATATCTCCATATTTTGATTACGTGCGATAGTTACAGCAACCTCTTTATATGGATTAGCGGTAAAGAATGGATCACGCACCCAAAAAGCATCGGGCATCACCTCCAGACGCCAAACTCCGCTCTCTAGTTTATCTAAGATATAGATACCGTTACCGCTATATTTTACAACTTTTGAACTACCTGTACCAGCCACTTTTTCGAGAGTTGCGCTATTTTTTGGAGCTGTAGAGGTGGATTTAGTGTATAAAAATTTGTCGGAAGTGTTAAACTCTGCTAATTGAGTTTTTGGATAAAGCTCCGTTGAGCCAAATTCATTATTTTCGGGATAACGACCAGAGCTTTTATACATTGCCATCTCGTGAAATACCTCCGAACCAATCATCATACCCATAGATTTTTCGGGAGTGTATGCCATATTCAAAAAGTGAGTTTTGTAGTCGACATTACAGAACGCTGCGTGCATAGGGTCGTATGCAAATTGAGCTACAAACTGAAATCCTGCCTCTCTAAATCCACGTGCCATTGCTGGATACATAGCTCCTGAGTCGCCAATATCGGCTGGAGAGAACTCATAAGCGAACTTAAACATATTTTGCTTTTTAAGCTCCTTTTCAAACGGTATATCATACTTATCAACAAAAGGTAGGTGGTTGCCTTTAACATCAAAGTTTGATGTTAACCCCGTTGGATACCATTGAAAGCTACCTCCTTGTACATCTGTCTCCAAAACTGTATCAATAAATTGTGCACAAGTGGTCATATTGTAAAGAATTGGTTTCTCACATCCAGTTTCTCTCATTGCGTTATACATCCTGTCGATATATTCCTTTATATGCTCTGGACCAGCCCAATGCGATGGTTCGTTTACAATCTCAAAAGCTACAATATCTGGATCGTCTTTATAGGCAATACCAGTATAAGGATTTACGTGGTTAAGAAACTGTGTAAGGTAGTTTTCGGTTAAATGGAAAAGTTTTGGATCTGTCAAACAGGCATTTTTCCCACCATGTACCGAGGCATACCCAGTTGGAGAGTCGGTGTAGTGGTTTATAGGGGTGATATACATCTTAATGCCACGCTCTTTTAGTTTATATTGTAGGTAGTCATACATCTTTAGATGTTCGTTATCTACAATATTTCCATCTGCATCGCTAATATAGGTATCCCAAACGTGAATACGATAGCCATCTAAACCAAGTCGAGCAAAGTGGTAAACATCTTCATCCATTGCTGCATACATATCAGCTCCAATAATTTTGCGGATATCGAAATATGAGAAAGGAGTGCTGTAGTTTATACCAAAGGCACACACCTCATCTTTTGAGTCGCTCCAACGCATCACACCTTTTTTATCAATATAGGTTGAAGGCTCACTATTTTTTGATGCTTTACCTTGCTGCGCCGATGCAGTCAAAGAAAGCGTTAGCATAGAGAATGCTAATAGGGGGAAAGTTAGTTTTTTCATTGAAATATCTTTGATAATTATAAATTATGAATTATAAATTATGAATTATAAATTATAACAGTTCGGTAAATTTCTTTAATACAAACGCTAACTAATTAAAAACCAATAAATTAATGTTTGTAGGTCTAAATAAATAACACATTAAAATTCAATTGTTTGCAAAAGTTTACCGAAGTATTGTAATTATGCATTATGAATTATAAATTATGAATTATGAATTATCTAGCAAAGATACGCCCAACAGCTACACCCTTGCTGTTAGCGCAAACATTAAATTGCACCTGTTCAAGGTTGTTTAAGCTAAATGGCATATTTTTAGTTGGTTGCATAGATTTTCTTTGATATGAAGGGAATTGATTTGGAATTAAAATTCTCTCTTCAAGTTTAAATTCATCGAGCGATACAATATATCGTTTTTGTGAAGGTATCATCTTAATTGTAGCATCATAAGATGATCCATCTAGCATAATTAGCGATAGTCGAAGCTCGCAGTTTTCGCCTGACAAAGCGTAACCATCCACGACAATCTCTTTTTTCGAAGCTAAATCATTATTTCTAGGCTCCAAAATTTTGTGAGCATAGTGGTAGATAGAGAAGTGCTCTTCTGTCGCTTTTACACCATTTGGAATGATATTTAGATAGCGAAGATTATCTTCAATAGAGTTTGAAGTCGAAACAATCGATTTAGAATTTTCTGCAAACAAATCGTAGCAGCTATCTTCAGCATCAAAAATTTCAACAGCATCTGCACCATCTACAACCTCAATATCCCAACTATAATATCTATTAAATCCTTTTGAATCAACAGAAAATGGTTGGGCTGTAGGGAAACTTTTGCTCTTCTTATCTGTAACAACTGAGATATTGCATTTATAAGTGGTTGGCTTAGAGGCTAACTCTTGCGGAAAATCTACACTATAGTTGTAGTTGTCTATTTTTTGCATCTCTAATGCAACTCTATTTTTTGCAGCATCAACCAAAGTGACCATTACCTTCTCTACGTTGTCGCTAGTGGCAATTTGAGCAGATATAGCACATTTACTACCCGAAGATACTACAGAAGGCACATCACACATTACATAAAGTGAATCGCAATTTTGTGCAGGTGCGTAGTAGTCGCCAAGAGCAATAGTTTTAAATTTAGAACTGCTATTCCACTCAGCTTTTTTGCCATCTTTATAGATAAGGTAAGCACCTGGAGTAACCGAAAACAGTCCATTTTCAGCTCTACAACTAAGCTTATTACCACTATTTAAACCTTCAATATTGAAACTTTTACCAATATCGGGTAGGTTTAGTGTCATAGAGTTGTTGCGCCATAGATTTACTGTTGCACTACGAGAGTATTCACCGTTAGTCATAACATCATATACATCCACAGCATCGGGCATCACCTCCAATCTCCAAACTCCATCTTCGAGCTTATCGAGTAGATAAATTCCATTGCCCTCATAGCTTACAATAGGCGAACTTCCCACACCAGCTATCTCTTTTAGAGTAGATATGTTTTTTGGGTTGGTGTTGGTATCTTCTGTATAGAAAAATTTATCGTCTGAAACCATTTGAGCATAATCTTTTACGGCATCCAACTTATAGTGGTCAAATTCTAGGTTGTCGGGATATCTACCGTAGCTTTTGTATAGCGGAGTAGAGTGGAAAATTTCGGAAGCAATCTTCATACCCATTGCCTCACTAGGGGTATATACAAAACTTAAATAGTGTGAAGCGTAGTTCATATTTAGGTGTGCCACCTGCATAGCATCGTAAGCGAAATATGCAGCAGCTTGTACTCCAGCCTCTCTAAAGCTTCGTGCCATTGCTGGGTATAGAGCAGAATAATTGTGGTCAGAAGATGGACTATACTCATATACAAAGCGTGTTTTGCTTTTCGAACCCTTTGCATTATCAAGTGGTGTTGTCATATATTTATCGGTGTGAGGCATAAAGTTGCCAAACTGCGAACGACGCTCAAAAAGCCCTGTTGGATACCACTGCATAGTGACACCCTCAACGCTTGTTGCACAAATCTCATTTGCATAAGCCGAACTACCGCTAACATTATAGAGTACAGGCACTTTAGAGCCACCCTTTCTAATTGCAGCTTTCATACGTTCAATATACTCTTGTAGCTGTTTAGTGTTATCAACCCAACCCACATTTGGTTCGTTACAAATTTCGTAAGCTATAATATTTTCATCTTCAGCATAAGTTTTGCCCGTAAATGGATTTATGTGGCTCACTAACTGCTCCAAATAACGCTCTTGAGCAGGGTAGGCATCTCTATTTTTTAAACATCCCGCCTTTTCACCATATACATCAACAAAACTTTCAAACCTACCATCATTATTAAACGTATTAAACGAAAGAGGAGTTAAAAACACCTTTACATTATGTTCTTTTAACTTAGCTATCAGATAGTCAAACCAATACAGATGGTCGTTCTGTACCAAATTACCCTCTTTATCAGTAAATTGACACTCCCACACATGGATTCTATATAAATCCATATTCATACGAGTAAAGTGGTAAACATCGGCATCGATACTCTCTTTAATTGAAAGGTTTAGGTCGGAATGAAGCCTATACGATGCTGAAAAAGGCAATGTATAGTTAAGTCCAAAGGCTGTAACCTCTTTATTATCTTCACTATATCTACAAATTCCGTTTTTATCAACGTAAGTTACAGGCTTCTGCGCAAACGATAGACTACTTAAAGCCAACGCAGCTGTTAATAAGGTTAGTTTTTTAATCATTTTATTTAGTTTTATTGGTTTAGGGTATTAATGCCAATAATAAAAGCGAACTCGTAAAATTCATAATTACCACTAAAAAATAGCGGTAATTATGAATTATGCCAATAAAGGTTTGAAAAACCTTCTTCCTCTTTTTGCGAGCGGAGCGAAGCCGTGAGTGAAAACGAACGATTTTTGCCAGCCCTTTGGGCGTGCTTTTTCCAAAAAAGCATTAACAAAAGTTATTTTTATATAACTCAGATTGCAAAAATAGCTCAAAATAGCTCA
>JAWXTR010000031.1:0-26820 GCA_044433365.1 Rikenellaceae bacterium | reverse complement strand
AACCGCTCTAGAAGACACTCAGCACTAGGCAACCAGACGATAACAGAATTTTGGAACGATATATTTTGTATTAACAAAAAAGTTGCTTAACTTTGTCTGCATCTGGGATAGGTAATTCCAGTTGTTGTCTGATTATACCAGATATATGCCAATAAAGGTTCTTTACACCTTTATTGGCATTTTACATGAAGCAATAAACTCAAACATATCATCTACAACGTAGTTATAGCCTAGTGAGAGGGCTGAGCGAAAGCCGCTATTGCCGTTAACTTCACAAACTGTGTAGCCATTGTGGCTTTGGAGTATATCTACACCTGCGATATCTAAATCTAAGGCATTAGTGCTATCTATTGCAATTTTTATTAATTCACTATCCATCTCGACTCTTTTTGCAACCCCTCCACAACTTATATTTGAACGAAAAGAACTATTATTCCTTCGCTCAACAGCTGCCGATACTTTACCTCCTGCGACCCATACTCTTATATCCCGTCCGCTACTCTCCTCTATAAACTTTTGAATAATAAACTGTTCTTGATGACTGCTAATAATATTATTATAATCTACTTGGTCTTTAACAAGCCAAACCTTTTCGCCTTTTGAGCCAAAAACTGACTTTAAAATAAAAATTTCACTTCCTATTTTCTGACAAGCATCTTTATACTCTAATCTACCTTCAATAAGATAGGTTGTAGGCTGTGGTATCTCATATTTTTTTAGGGTAGAGTAGGTTAGCCATTTGTTTTGAGCTAAAACCATTGAATTAGTGCTATTTACCACCTTTACACCCATTTCTTCTAACTTTTCTGATAGTTCAAAATTGTATCCTCTGATAAATGACACCTCTGGAAGTGAATTAATAGGGTAGTCAAAAAATTTTAGGTGCAAATCAATACCAAATTTTTTGGCACTCTCTTTCATAAGGCTAAAAGCATGAGTTTTAGATGATTCGATAGGGTAATATATATAACAAACCATAAAATAGTATTAGAAAAAGTAAATTTTTGAATAAAATTGTTTGCAAATATAAAAATAATTAATAACTTTGTATTTGTATGAGAAAACAATTATACATATCTATCGACTTTTCTATTATCAGCTTTTACAGCTCTTTGAAGTCAATGCGAATGTGCTAATCCAGCACATTATCTTTCTATGTGGCTATGTGAGCCGAAGCGGTTACACCACAAAAATCAATTTTCAGATAACAAAACATATATTCAAGTAAATTTCACAGTAATAGGAATTCCCGTTGCTAGTGCAATTGTATATGTAAGCGAAAACTATAATTTTCGCCTATAAAGTGTATAATAATAGCAGAGTGGTTCTAAAAGAAACTTCTAAAATATTTTAAAATTTAGAACACCTAATAAAAAATAATAGTTATGTCAACGAAAAAATTTCGTTTCGAGACCCTGCAACAGCATGCAGGACAGGTGGTAGATCAAGATACCTTTTCACGTGCAGTGCCACTATACCAAACCACAGCTTACACCTTTAAAAGTGCTAAGCATGGTGCCGATCTTTTTGCTCTAAAAGAGTTTGGTAATATATATACTCGTTTACAAAATCCTACAACCGATGTTTTCGAACAAAGAGTTGCAGCTCTTGAGGGTGGACTTGCAGCAGTTGCAACCTCTTCGGGTCATGCTGCTCAGCTCGTAGCAATTACAACAATCCTAAAACAGGGCGATAGCTTCGTAAGCTCTCCATATCTTTATGGTGGTAGTTTTAACCAATTTAAGGTAACATTTAAGAATTGGGGTATTAAGTGTAAATTTGCCGACTCTGATAAGGCTGAAGATATTGAAAAACAGATTGACCAGACAACAAAAGCAATATATGTAGAAAATATTGGTAATCCAACCTTTACAATCCCTGATTTTGAGGTTCTTGTGGCTCTAGCAAAGAAATATGATATTCCTCTAATTGTCGACAACACTTTTGCAGCGTGTGGCTATCTTTGTGCCCCTATAAAATATGGTGCATCTATCGTAGTTGAGTCGGCTACAAAATGGATTGGTGGTCATGGCACCTCTATGGGAGGTGTGATTGTCGAGGGAGGCAACTATAATTGGGGTAACGGTAAATTTCCACAATTTACTGAGCCATCTGAGGGATATCACGGGCTAAAACTATTTGAAGCATTTGGACAGCTATCATTTATTATTAAATGTAGAGTAGAGGGTCTACGTGATTTGGGTGCTTGTATCGCTCCTTTCAATTCTCAACAGATGATTTATGGTCTTGAAACTCTATCAATTAGAGTTGAGCGTGAAGCGCAAAACTGTATGGCTCTAGCACGTTATTTTGAGGCACATCCAAAGGTGAAAAAGGTGTTATACCCAGGTCTTGAAAGTGATCCTAACCACGAACTTGCTAAAAAATATCTCAAAAATGGATTTGGTTGCGTTTTATCAGTAGTTTTAGAGGGTACTAAAGAGGATACTACAAATTTTGTTGATGCTCTTAAACTAGTATCTCATGTAGCAAATGTTGGTGACACAAAAACTCTTATAATTCAACCATCTGCAACAACTCACAGCCAACTATCCGAACAGGAACAAGTAGCAGCAGGAGTAAAACCAACACTTCTACGTATATCTGCTGGTATTGAACATATAGATGATATAATTGAAGATTTTGAGAATGCTTTCAAACAGGTAAAACTATAAATTAAGTACAAAGTGGCAAAATATCAATTTAAATATAACAATCGCTTTGTTTTAGAGAGCGGAAAAGTGCTTCCTCAACTGGAGATAACCTACCACACTTACGGTAGGCTATCTCCAAAGATGGATAACGTTATATGGGTTTGCCATGCACTTACAGCAAACTCCGACGTTGCCGATTGGTGGCCTAATACAGTAGAGGAGGGGCGATTTTTAGACCCAGAGAAATATTTTATAATTTGTGCCAATATTATTGGTTCACACTATGGTTCTACAGGACCTCTTTCTGTCAATCCAGCAACAGGAATACCCTACTATGGTTCGTTTCCAAGAATTACAATTAGAGATGTTATTAAAGCACACATGCTACTAGCCGAAAGCCTTGAAATTAAAAAGGTAAAAATGCTTATTGGTAGCTCAATTGGAGGATTTCAGGTTAGTGAATGGCTTATTATGAATCCAAATTTTGCAGAAAAAGCGGTAATTATTGCCTCTACTCCAAAAGCCGACCCATGGGTTATTGCATTTAATGAGTCGCAACGCATGGCAATTGAGTGCGACCAAACTTACGGTGATTTATCGCCAGAGGCAGGTATAAAAGGGTTAGCTGTAGCACGCTCGATAGCTATGATAAGCTATCGTTCGAGAAGTGGCTATAATACTACGCAAAGTGAAATGGACGAGAGTAGTGGAAAAGTGAGCGATTTTAGAGCCTCAAGCTATCAACAGTATCAGGGCAAAAAACTAGCAAATAGATTTAATGCCTATTCATACTATCGGTTAACAGAACTAATTGATTCACATAATGTTGCACGTGGTAGAGGTTCTGTTAAAGCAGCCTTATCGAAAATTAAGGCAAAAGTGGCATTAATTGCTATATCTTCTGATATTATTTACCCAATATCGTCGCTAACACAATTTCACAATCATATCCCTAACTCCGAATTTCATATTATTGAATCTACATTTGGACACGATGGATTTTTGATTGAGGGAGACAAACTCAACGAGATAATTTTACGATTTTTGAAGTAGAAATTAGGATCAAATCCGCAAAAGTGATTTTGCGGATTATTTTGCGATCTACCTTGGCGGATTCGCAAAATCCTTTTGCGGATACGTCTCACAATTTTCTTTGAAAATTGTGCGCTCAGTGATCTCGAAGAGCCACTGAAGGCGTGTTTTGTTCACTTTTTTTAAAAAGTGTTAAATATAGTTATTTAATTACCTCCATTTTTGCACAAAACTGCAAAAATGGAGGTAGTTTATAGGTTTTTTAGATATGTAACTATTTGTAAATTAGCTTGATATTAGTTTTGTGAATGACCATTTAAATAGGCTCAATATTAGAAAAAATGGGTATTATTAGCCTTTAAAATCCACGTTTATCATAAGCCATTTTTATTTGACTCATAATATATTTTATATTATCGAGAGTTGTACCAATATTTAGACGCATATAACCTATACCCTCTACTCCAAAAGCTTGACCATCATTAAGCCCAATCTTTGCATCGTTAAGCATAAATTCTACTAGCTTTTCTTGTGATAGATTAAGCTCTTTAAAATCTAACCACATCAGAAATGTAGATTCAGGTTTGTAAGTTTTGATTTTAGGGCAATTTTTTGATAGAAAATCGACCACGTAGTCGGCATTTTTTTCAAGATAAACAAGTAGCTGATCTAACCACTCATCGCCATTATTATAGGCTGCCTGTAGAGCAGTAGCTCCAAAAATATTGCCCTGTCCTACGTGCATTTTATCGCTGTTATCACGATAAATTGCCATTAACTGCTCGTTTGGAATTATAGCAACTGAGGTTGAAAGACCTGCAGTGTTGAAAGTTTTGCTTGGTGCTATAAGAGTGATTGTAATATCTGAAATCTCTTTCGAAATAGAGGCAATATGTATATGTTTATTGCCCGATAGCATTAGGTCGCTATGAATCTCATCAGAGATGATTTTTACTCCATGTTTAATACACAACTCTCCCATTTTTGTAAGCTCTTCACGAGTAAAAGCACGTCCTGTTGGGTTGTGAGGATTACACAAAATAAATAGTTTTGAGCCTTTTAGTGCCTCTTCAAAATTTTCGAAATCAATTTGATATTTTTCGCCATCCCAAATTAGTGGATTGTTTACAACCGTGCGGTTGTTAGCCTCAGTAGTGCGAGCAAATGGCGGATATACAGGAGGTTGTATAACGACTCTATCATCAGTGTCACTAAGCAGATTTATAGCGTAAGATACGCCACAAACCACACCTGGTGAGAACTCAATCCACTCATTTTTTACCTCCCAACCGACTCTACGTTGTAGCCAACCAGATATTGAATTTAGATAGCTCTCATCACGAAAAGTGTAGCCTAAAATTGGGTGTTTAGCTCTTTGAGCCACTGCATCAAGTATAAAGCTTGGGGTTTCGAAGTCGGTATCTGCTACCCATGCTGGAAATATGTCATCTCTACCGAACACTTCTGTAAGATTGTCGTATTTTTCGCATTTTGTGCCTTTGCGGTCAATCTGTTTGTCGAAATTGTAATTCATAATATCTCTTTGTTTTTAAATTTTAGAACTCCCCTTTATAATTTTGCATTAATAGATTGCAAATGTATATATCTTTTTTTAATTTTAAAAATATATACAAAATGTTGTGTTTAAAAATAACATAAAATTTTAGTTGATTTAATTTAAAAAATTAAGTAAATTTCCTCTAAATATAATTAATTTATAAGTAATGATATAATGTTGTGAAATTTGTGAAAAAAATCGGTTAAAATAAGTAGTGAAAACCAAAAAAATGAACTACTTTTGTATGTTTGTGGTGCGTAAACCACCTTTTAGAAAAGTAAAATAATTTAAAAATATTAAGATGAAAACAGAGTATTTAGAGTTCGTAGAAGAGTTGATTAACCTAGCAATAAAAGAGGATATTGGTGATGGAGACCACTCATCGCTTTCTACAATTCCAGCAACAAGTCGAGGTAAAATGAAGTTGCTTGTAAAACAGGATGGTATCTTAGCAGGAGTTGAGATT
Organism: Rikenellaceae bacterium; assembly: GCA_044433365.1. GTDB lineage: Bacteria > Bacteroidota > Bacteroidia > Bacteroidales > Rikenellaceae > CAMQVM01. Next base: position 21,110 of record JAWXTR010000031.1, on the reverse strand, counting down.
GCAAAATTGGTGTTTCAAAAGCTTGACGAAACTGTAAAGTTTGAACAAATATTAAACGATGGTGATAAAATTAAAGTTGGCGATGTAGCTTTCTATGTAGAGGGTTCTACAATCACTCTTCTTCAATCTGAACGTATTATCCTAAATATAATGCAGCGTATGAGCGGTGTGGCAACTCAAACATCTCTATATGTTGAGCGTCTTGAGGGTACAAAAACAAAAGTGCTCGACACTCGCAAAACTACCCCTGGAATGCGTGTTATGGATAAAATGGCTGTTAAAATTGGGGGTGGTGAAAACCATCGTATCGGTCTGTTTGATATGATTATCCTAAAAGATAACCATATAGATTTTGCTGGTGGAGTAAAAGAGGCTCTTACAAAATGTAAAGAGTATCTTAAAGCTAAAGGCAAAGATTTAAAAATCGAGATTGAGGTGCGTTCGCTTGAAGATATCAAAATGGTTTTTGAAGCTGGTGGAGCCGACCGTATTATGCTAGACAACTTTTCACCTGCTCTAACTAAAGAGGCTGTTGAGCTAATAGCATCACGTGCAGAGATTGAATCTTCGGGCGGTATTACAATCGATACATTAGCCGATTATGCTGCTGCTGGTGTCGATTTTATCTCGGTAGGTGCGCTTACTCATCAAATCAAAAGTCTTGATTTAAGTCTTAAAGCAATTGACTGCTAGTGGTCAACAAAATTAAGGGGAGTTCTATAATCTCTCAAAATCAGAATTTAGAACTCTTCTACAAAGGGTTATTCAAAAAACTACTATCAATTTAATTTACAAATAGTAATGCATCTGAAAAACCTCTAAATTACCTCTATTTTTGCACAAAAGTGCAAAAATAGAGGTAATAAAAAAAATTATATTTAACACTTTTTAAAAAAAGTGAACAAAAACACGCCTCCATTGCTCTTCGAGACGATGAGCGCACAATTTTTTTCAAAAATTGTGAGGGAGATCCGCAAAAGGGATTTTGCGAATCCACCTACAAAATTTTAAAATTTTTAGATATGAAAAGATTTTTATTATCATTACTATCAGTGTTAGTGGCTTTTTCAGCCTCTGCACAAAAAATGATTGACTATTCAGATTTTGAAAATGGCACTTTTGCCACAAAATCTGTTCATGGAGTTCGTTCAATGGAAGATGGTGAGCACTACACCACTCAGAGCGACAACAAAGTAATAAAATATAGCTACGAAACAGGCGATAAAGTAGCCACTCTTTTTGATGGCAATAGCTGCGAGCCAAAAATTCAATTTAAAGGGTATCAGCTTAGCCCAGACGAGAAAAAAATGCTTTTAACAACCGATGTTAAGCCTATTTATCGTCACTCTTACACTGCTACGCATTGGATTTATGACACCGAGACTCAAAAGCTTACACCTCTATCAAAAGATGGTAACGAGCAGGTGGCAACAATATCGCCTGATGGTAAAAAGGCTGCTTTTGTGCGTGATAACAACCTATTTTGGGTTGATTTATCTACAGGTGAGGAGCACCAATTTACAACAGATGGCAAATATAACCATATTCTTAATGGTATTCCTGATTGGGTGTACGAAGAGGAGTATAGCTTTGCACAGGCTTATGAGTGGTCGCCAGAGAGCGATTGTATCGCCTTCTTTAAAAGCGATGAAAGCAGAGTAAATGTGTTTAAAATGAACACTTTTATCGGTGGTTTATATCCAAAAGTGTATGAATTTAAGCACCCTAAAGCAGGTGAGGACAACTCTATTGTATCAATTCATACCTACAACCTAGAAAGCAAAAAAACTACTACAATGGATATTGGAAGTGAGACCGACCAATATATTCCACGTGTAAAATGGAGTAGTGAGGCTAATAAACTGATTATTTTCCGTCTAAATCGTCTGCAAAATAACTTTGATATGCTGCTTTATGATGCTTCGACAGGTAGTTCAAAATTGGTTTATAATGAGGTAAATAGCCGTTATATTGAGCGTATTGGCGACAATACAGTCACTTTCCTTGCTGACGGTAATCGCTTTATAATAATGAGTGAGCGTGATGGTTTTATGCACCTATATCTTTGTGATATTGCTAAACAAACTCTACAACCTATCACTACCGGTAATTGGGAAGTTACCGATATTTTAGGTGTCGACGAGAAAAAAGGTGTAGTTTACTACATCTCTACCGAAAAATCTCCATTAGAGCGTAATCTGTATTCTATCAAACTAAATGGTAAAAGCAAAGAGCTTTTAGCAGCCGATAAAGGTACCTACTCAATTGCTCCAAGTAAAGGATTTAAATATTTTATTAGCTACTTTTCAAACTCTACAACTCCAAACCTAGTACGTATGCACAGTGGTAGTGGTAAGATAATTAGAGTATTAGAAGATAATAGCGCACTTAAAGAGAAGATAAAAGAGTATGGTGTGCCTAAAAAAGAGTACTTTACTTTCAAAACCTCTGAGGGTGTTGAGCTTAATGGTTACATGATTAAGCCTTACGGTTTCGATGAGTCAAAAAAATACCCTGTACTTATGACTCAATACAGTGGACCAGGTAGCCAATCTGTAGCAAATAAATTTGGTATAAGTTGGGAGTATTCTCTACTTAAAGAGGGGTATATTATTGCTTGTGTTGATGGTAGAGGAACAGGATTTAGAGGTGAAGAGTTTAAAAAATGTACTTACCTTAATTTAGGTCACTATGAGGTTATCGATCAAATCGAAGGGGGCAAATATATTGGTACTCTTCCTTATGTTGATAGTGAGCGAATCGGCATTTACGGTTGGAGTTATGGTGGTTTTATGGCACTAAACGTAATTTTAAAGGGTAATGATGTGTTTAAGGCCTCTATTGCAGTTGCTCCAGTGACTTCATGGCGTTACTACGACACCATCTATACTGAGATTTACAACGGTTTGCCTCAAGACAACCCAAAAGGTTATGACGATAACTCTCCTGTAAACTTTGCACACATGCTAAAAGGCAATCTACTTATCGCTCACGGTACAGGCGACGATAACGTGCATGTTCAAAATACTTACGAGATGATTGAGGCTCTTTCAAATGCAGGAAAACCTTTCGAAATGGCTATCTATCCCGACAAAAATCACGGTATGGGTAGTTCTCGCAACCACTTGATGCGCAAATGTATAGATTTCTTAAAAAGAAGTTTGTAGAGGGTTTAGACAAAAAATAATAAAAAGTTTTTTCTTTCGTTTTGCAATAGAAAATAAATATCTTATTTTTGTGGGGTAAAATAGTGGGAACTTCTAAAAACTAACTTTCGGATATTTTCCGTTTTAGAACTCTTCCTAGTGATTTTCAAAAATCGACAACATTTTTTTGTTGGAAATATTTTGTAATATCATGATTTATTGACGACAAATTCTAAAGAAAACTTTAACATAAAGGGGAGTTTCGACTCCCCTAAATTTTACTATTTTGAGTTATTTGCAAAACATAAATTCACCAGAGGATTTAAAAAAACTCTCTATCGATGAGCTACCTGCTCTTTGTAGTGAGCTTCGAGAGTTTATAATCTCTCAATTATCGACTAATCCAGGTCATTTTGGTTCAAGTTTGGGCGTAATAGAGCTAACAGTTGCTCTACATTACGTCTATGATACTCCATACGATAATCTTGTTTGGGATGTAGGTCATCAAGCTTATGCACATAAAATATTAACTGGTAGAGCCTCAAAATTTCATACAAATCGCAAAAAAGCAGGACTTAGTGGATTTCCTAAACGTAGCGAAAGTGAGTATGATGCCTTTGGTGGGGGTCACTCTTCTGTATCAGTATCGGCTACGCTGGGTATGGATATAGCGGCTAATATTCTTGATGAAAATCGTAAAAGTATTGCGGTAATTGGTGATGGCGCAATGAGCGGTGGATTGGCATTTGAGGGGTTGAATAATGCAGGATTTTCGGCAAAAGATATGTTGGTTATCTTAAACGATAATGATATGTCGATTGACCCAAATGTTGGAGCATTAAACCAATATCTTATCAAAATTACCACCTCTGGAGGTTATAATAGATTTAAAAATAGGGTTTACAGAGCACTTTTGGGTAGACCAAAAGTGATAAATTTCTTCTCTAAACTGCTAGGTGCTCTTAAATTATCCCTTTTGCAGCGAGGAAACCTATTCGAATCACTTAATTTTAGATATTTTGGGGTTGCTGATGGTCATAATGTTAAAGAGTTGGTAAAATTGCTTGCCGATTTAAAGGCTATAGAGGGTCCAAAACTGTTTCATATTACAACAAAAAAAGGGAAGGGTTTTGCACCAGCCGAACAGGAGCAAACTAAGTGGCACGCACCTGGAAAGTACGACCCAACAACTGGTGACCGCAAAAATAGTTGTAGCGCAAACCAAAAATTTCAAGATGTCTTTGGAAATACTCTTTTAGAGCTTGCAAAAGCAGATAAACGTATCATTGGAATTACTCCTGCTATGCCTTCTGGCTCGTCGATGTCGATAATGCAGCGAGAGATTCCAGAGCGAGTATTCGATGTTGGTATTGCTGAGGGGCACGCTGTTACATTCTCTGCTGGGGCAGCAGTAAGAGGATTGATTCCGTTTTGTAATATCTATTCGTCGTTTATGCAAAGAGCCTACGATAACGTAATTCACGACGTTGTGTTTCAAGGAGCTGATGTTACGCTTTGTCTCGATAGAAGTGGATTGGTAGGTGAAGATGGATTGACACATCATGGAATTTTTGATATTGCCTATTTTAGACCAATTCCAAATATCACTATTGCAGCTCCTCGTAATGAGCATAAACTTCGTGATTTGATGTTTACAGCCTCAAAAGGAGGATGCGGTGCGTTTGTTATACGCTATCCTCGTGGCGAGGGTTCGCTTGGTGAAAATTGGTGTAATGATATGCAGCTTTGTGAAATAGGAAAGAGTGAAAAGCTTCGTAGCGGTAGTGATATAGCCATTCTTTCTTTAGGTGCAACTGCTATTGATTGCCAAAGAGCGATAGATGAAATTATAGAAGAAAAAGGAGGTACAATCTCTATCGAACATATTGATTTATGTTTTGCCAAACCACTAGATACCACTATGTTGTTAGATATTGCCGCTCGTTTTAGCAAAATTATTACTGTCGAAGATGGAGTGATTAGCGGAGGAGTGGGGAGTTCAATAATTGAGTTTTTTAACGATAACGACCTATCCGTTAAGGTTAAAAGATTGGGTGTTCCCGACCGCTTCGTACATCAAGGAAGTGTAGGTGAACTAAAATCGGAGTGCGGATATGATTATGAAGCTATTAAGAAAACACTCTTAGAGTTGTATTAATTTACTTGCCTAGTAGCTTGAAATTATAAAATAAAAGCAATACTCCCACTTTGATATGGGGTATTCGCAAAATCCCTTTTGCAAATGCCCTTGATATGCCCCAAAAAAGGCAAATCCGCAAAACTAATTTGCGGATTTGCCTTTTTTGGGGAAGTTTATCCACCTTTGTCTTATTCAGCTTTTAGTGCTATTGTAGCTCGTTTTAATCCTTTAGATGTTACATTTAATTTAATATCTCCGCTCTCTCCATTTGATTGAACTAAGATGACTAATTTACCACTAAATGCTTTCATGTTTGGATTATGAAACATCTCTAGCGATGTAGCATCACCATTACAAGCTGCTCTATAGTCAGCTGCTCCCTCTACCTCAAACGCTAAAGTATTATCTGCGATTGGACATACATTTCCATTTTTATCAACCACTGTTGCAGTCACAAAGCTAATATCTTTACCGTCAGCATCAATAGAAGTTCTGTCAGCTTCGAGTTTTATAGCGTATGGTTTTGAAGCTGTTTTGATACTCTGCTCAGCCATTGCTTTGCCATTATCGTCTAATGCAACAACTTTTATCTCACCAGGTTCATACACCACATCATTCCACATTAATCTGTAGCGATCTAATCTACCCGCTGGATTTTTCTTCTTAACCCCCATGCTTTTGCCATTTACAAATAGCTCTGCTTGATTGTAGCTTGTATATACATATACTGGAGTGACCTCGCCTTCACGTCCCTCCCAATTCCAGTGAGGAAGAATATGAAGAGTAGTTTGGTCTCTATTCCAACGACTGCGATATAGGTAGTATCTATCTTTTGGCAGACCAGCAAGGTCGCAAATTCCAAAATAAGAGCTGCGTGAAGGCCATAATCTATCGTAAGGTGTTGGTTCGCCAAGGTAGTCAAAACCTGTCCATACAAACTCACCAATAACCCAATCTTTATCATCTTGAAGCAAGAAATCATCCTCTGGAATATTCGACCATGGACAAGCCTCTAAGTCGTAAGAAGAGCACTGACCATCATCGTAAGTTACCGATTTGCCCTCTTCTACAGGAAATTTATATACGCCACGAGAGCTAACAGTAGAGGCAGTTTCAGAACCCAATATAAACCCTTGAGGGAAACGTTCATAAGCCTCATCATAAAGATGAACACGATAGTTAAGTCCGGGAATATCGAGTAGTGCAGCAAATCCACTATTCATAACTGCTTCTACCTGATCCATACCCACTGTTACAGGGCGTGTTGGGTCTTCACGGTGGAAAATCTCTTGTAGCCATTTTGCTCTCTTTACTCCCTCGCTGCCGTGCTGATCTGGAACCTCATTGCCAGCACTCCACATAATAATAGATGGATGGTTGCGAGTAGCTTGTACAAGATTTACAACATCTTTTTCAGCCCACTCATCAAATAGGTGGCTATAACCATTTTTTACCTTTGCAACAGCCCATTCATCAAAACTTTCAGCTAGAAACAAAAATCCCATCTCATCACAAAGCTCTAACTGCTCAAAAGATGGCATATTATGAGCCGAACGAACTGCATTACATCCCATATCTTTAAGGATTGTAAGCTGGCGACGAAGTGCTGCAACATTTACTGCTGCACCTAGAGGTCCAAGGTCGTGATGAAGGCATACGCCTTTAAATTTTGTAGGTTCACCATTTAATAAAAATCCATTTTCTGCACTATACTCAATTGTTCTAACACCAAACTTTGTTGTAAGTTCATCACACAATTTCCCATCTTTATAAAGCTTGCTTACTGCACGATAAAGGTAAGGTGACTCTATGTTCCAGTAGTTTGGATTGGCTATTTTAAAATCTTGAACAAACTCACTGCCAAATAGCTCACCGCCTTTTACAGTGGCTACAACCTTTGAATTTGCATCAAGAATTTCGGTAACAAGCTCGCTATTGTCTCCACCATTGATAGTAGTTTTAATATTTACACGTGCCATATCTTTTGCAACGTAAGGAGTTGTGATATTTACACCCCATTGAGCAATTGAAACCTTATTTTTTACTGTAATCGACACATTTCGGTAGATTCCTGCTCCAGGATACCAACGTGACGACTCTGCTGGATTTTCCAGACGAACAGATAGTATATTCTCTTTACCTGCATTGATATAGTTGCTGATATCAAAGTAAAAATAGCTATATCCATAGCCTCTTTCTCCCACCTCTTTACCGTTAACAAACACTTTTGCATGGCTCATGGCACCTTCAAAAAGCAGAATAGCCTGTTTTGAATCGTCAAATTTTGGTAGTTTAAAACTATTTCGATACCAACCTACCCCAATGTGAGGTAGTGCACCAGTTCTACCTGTTTTTTCGGTAGCTTTCCTCTCTTGATTTTGAACAATGCGCACTGTTTGTTTGTCAATCTCTTTATCAAATGGGCCATAAATTGCCCAATCGTGAGGTACAGTGATATTTTCCCACTCGCTGTCGTTAAATTGAGTGGTATAAGCGTCGTTAAAATCGCCTTTCGAAAATTTCCAACCGCTCTCTAACTGATAGGTTGTGCGCTGTGCATTAGCTTGGAGTACTGAAAAGCACAATAGTAGAATAGATAGTAATTTATTCATATTAATTAGGTTAATTTAAGGGGATTTTAAAAATTCAGAATTTAGAAATTCCCTTTTGAATAGGTTTGAAATATTACAAAATTAAGATATTTTTTTGATATTTTAAACTATTTTTTAAAATTATATGAATAACGCCAATAATTATTGAGGGTGACCTGAGTGGGTCATCCTCTTTAGATGATTTTTAGGCACGTAACTATTTGTAGATTAGCTTGATATTAGTTTTGTGAATGACCCTTTATAATGAGCCTTGATTATCTGTGTTCGGTTACAGACGTTGTGCACAACGTCTGTAACCGAACACGGCAATTATGAATTATGCATTATGAATTGCAATTTATTGCTACGTCTCTACTGCTGCGTACGGAAACATAGGCTCCGACTATTTAGCATAGGTTGACTCATATTGCAACCCTTTAGCATACGAAAGCTCTACTCGAACCGAACCCACACTAATCGGAGTGTAAATATAGAGAGGAATCATATTCTTATCATCTGATAGATAAAGCGAAAATTCGTTACCATCCTCGTAAGGCTGACCATCTTGAGTGGCTAGGGTACAGACAAATTTCAAGGTATTTTGTCGTCCAAGTTTACCAATTTTCATCGTCTCTTTGCCTAAATAACGATAATAAACAGTGCGCACTCTATCCTCAAAAACTACATCTAATCGGTAAGGTTTGTTTAGTTCAATATCATTAATATCAAAGGTTCGAAGCTTATAAAACATTGAAAGAGCATCAAAACTATCCTCTGTTAGCTCAAATTGTCGATTTTTTGCCGAACCCTCACGATTAAGGTTCTTCTCCCACGTATTAACCACCATATCGTCCCAATTATAAGTGTAGTTGCTCTGGTAACGATAGCTTCCTTCGCTTATATCGTTACGAAAAAAGCTTGGGCGCATTTTAGCAGAGTCAATCCATACATCGTAAACATCGTGAAGGTCGAAGAACCACTTAAATGACGAATTTACTCGTGCAACAGCTGTTACACGAAAGTGGTCAGTATTATTATATTTAGCACTATTTACAGAGAACGAAACAGTTGCAACATCAATATTAATCCCAACTTTATATTTGACGTTATAAAGAAGATATTCGCCACTTCCAAACACCTTATCCTTGTCGGTTTCTGCTGCCGATAATCTAAAAATCGACAAAATAGATATTAATAGAAAGAAAATATTTTTTTTAGTCATAGTAAGTTTAATTTGTTGTCTGCAAATTTAATAAAAAGATTATAATTACAAATATCGAACATACTTTTTATTGTAGGGAACTTCTAAAAATTGGATTTTAACGCTTTTTCATTTTGAGGCTTCATCTTTGAATTTTACAAAATGCACCGTAGACACCGCTACGCCCACATTTTGCAAAATCCAAATCTAAAACCTCAAAATAAAAAATCAAATAAAACCAATTATTAGAACTCCCCTGTATAAAATTATAAAGTAGTACATAAAACGACAATTTTACTCGTATATTGTATTTTTTATTTTAAATTTCAATAAAAAACAGTAAAAATAAACGATTTTTTAATTTGAAAAAATTAGATTTTTTGTCGATTTCACTTAAATTATAAAAAATACTCATATTTATAACTAATTGTATATCAATTTATAATTAAAAAATTATAAAAATTTTATAGAAAATATTTTGTAATTAAAAATAAAATTACTATTATTAAGTGCAACTTTATTATGTAAATAAATAATTTTTTGATGTAAAAGTAGTGTAATAAATTTTGAATTGTAACTTTTCTAAAAGAGTTGGTAGGGTTTGATTTTGTTCGACTTACAAATTCTAACTTCTACCTAGCTTTGATGGGAGCAAATTTTTAAAAATCTTTAAAAATGTAAAGCGTATGAAAAACTATCTTCCTAACGAGATTAAAAATGTAGTCTTACTTGGAGCATCTGGCTCAGGTAAGACAATTATGGCCGAGGCAATGGCTTATGAAGGTAAAGTAATTGACCGTAGAGGTACACTTGAGGGCGACAATACCCTTTCGGACTATACTGATGTAGAGCATATCTACAAGCGTTCAATCTACTCCTCGCAACTCTTTTCGGAATTTATGGGTTACAAACTAAATATTATAGACTCTCCAGGGTCGGACGACTTCTGTGGATGTCTATTTTCGGCTTTTAAGGTTGCCGATGTGGGAGTTATGCTAATTAATGCTGTGAATGGATTTGAGGCTGGCACTGAGATACAGGCACGATATGCTAGAAAATATGAAAAACCTATCGTGGCTGTAATCAACCAATTAGAGAATGACAAAGCCTCTTGGGAGATGTCGCTAGAGTCGTTAAAGCAAAACTCTAAAGTAAAAACTGCACTTGTTCAATATCCACTTAATCCAGGACCTGGTTTTGATACCTTTATTGATGTGCTTTTAATGAAATGTTACAAATTTGAGGGCGATACAGGTAAACGTACAGAGTCGGAAATTCCTGAGGAGGAGCTAGAGCGTGCAAATGAGCTTCATAATGAGCTTGTTGAGGCTGCTGCTGAAAATGATGAGGGTTTGATGGAGTTATATTTCGAAAAAGGAAATCTTACTCAAGACGAAATTAGAGGTGGATTAAAATTGGGTATTGCTAACCGTGATGTTATTCCCGTTTTATGTGCTTCATCTAAAAAAGATATTGGTGTTAAACGTTTAATGGAGTTCTTAACTTATGTTGCTCCTGGTCCAATCAAAGCACCTAACTTTACAACCACTGAGGGCGAAGAAATCGAGCCTAAAGCTGATGGTGCAACTGCTGTTTTTGTATATAAAAGTGCTGTAGAGCCACATCTTGGAGAGGTATCCTATTTCCGTGTGATTACTGGTACTATACGTGAGGGTCAAGAGCTTATAAATGTTAAAAATGGCTCTAAAGAGAAAATATCGCAACTTTTTGCAGTGGCTGGAAAAAATAGAATTAAAGTGTCGCAGCTCTCTGCTGGCGACCTTGGTTGTACAGTTAAGCTAAAAGCTGTAAAAACTAATGATACGCTTGCCGATGGAGGTATAAATTGGCAAATTGAGGCTATGAAATTCCCTAATCACCGCTATCGCACTGCTATAAAAGCTGTAAAATCGGCTGATGATGAGAAACTTGGCGAGCTACTAAATCGTGCAAATTTTGAAGATCCATCGATTGTTGTAGAGTATTCAAAAGAGCTAAAACAGACTATTATCTACGGTCAAGGTGAACACCACCTTAATATCCTAAAATGGTCGCTTCTAAACAACCATAAAGTTGAGGTTGAATATTTTGCTCCAAAAATACCTTATCGTGAGACTATCACTAAGCAAGCTGTTGCCTCGTATCGCCACAAAAAACAGTCGGGTGGTGCTGGACAGTTTGGAGAGGTACATATATTGATTGAGCCTTACACAGAGGGTTTAGAGCCTAAAAATAAATTTAAAATTGAGGGTAAAGATGTACAGTTTAATATCCGTGGCACAGAGGTTATCGACCTAGATTGGGGTGGGAAATTGGTATTTAACAACTGTATTGTCGGGGGTGCTATCGATGCTCGTTTCCTACCTGCTGTAGTTAAAGGTTTGATGGAAAAGATGGAAAATGGACCTCTTACTGGTTCGTATGCTCGTGATATTAGAGTCTATCTTTATGATGGCAAGATGCATGCTGTCGATTCAAATGAAATCTCATTTAAATTGGCTGCTCGCAACGCCTTTAAAGAGGCATTCCATAACGCTTCACCAAAAATCATGGAGCCTATCTATGATGTAGAGGTGTTAGTGCCTGCTGATAAAATGGGTGACGTAATGAGTGACCTACAAAATCGTCGTGCCATTATTATGGGAATGACAAGCGATAACGGATTAGAGTGTATCACTGCTAAAGTGCCTCTTGCCGAGATGTATCGCTACTCTACAACTTTAAGTTCGCTAACAAGTGGTCGTGCTACATATTCTATGACTTTTGCATCTTACGAACAGGTGCCTTCAGATGTACAAGACAAGCTACTAAAAAGCTATGTCGACACTGACGAATAGGTCGTAGAGCAGAATAACATCTTTCCTGTAATGTTTTTTCATGGTGAGCCTTAATAGTTTCGAATTATTAAGGCTCTTTTGCTTTATAGGCGTATTCGCCAAACCCCTTATGCGGATTTCTCTCAAAAAACCAGAAATTAAAACTTATCTTAGCTACTCCTCCCTTTTGTTATTTGCCGTAAAAGTGATTGCTAAGGTTAATGATGTTGTCAGAATACCCAGCAGAAAGCCTATGCCCTCAATATACTCTTTAAGGTTAATATCCGTTGCAACGAATATAATATAAGCCACAACGATATTAAAGAAACCCCATAGAACATTAACTACAGCCGAAGATTTTCCCCTTGCGGGAGGTGAAGCAAATGGTGAATAGAATGGTTTACCGTGTATTCCAGGTATAATATGAGGTAACGAATTTGTTACGAAAAAACCGAATATAAATGCAATAAAGAACTCTGTCATTTTTAATATTTTTTTACAAAGGTAAATTCGCAAGACCACTTTTGTGGATTTGCAATCAACCTATAGAAAACGAATACAATTTTTGTACAAAGATATACATTATGTCACTACTAGCACAAAAGATTGGGATAAACAGTAGAATCAAGGGATATATAACAGTTCTTATTTATTGTAAATACTATAAAAATAGTAACTTTGTAATTATGAAAAACCGAGATACTAAAATATTACGCTATACCTATTGGGCATTTTATTTTCTATTTATCCCAATCATTTTGCTTCTTACTCCAAGTAATGCTTATATATGGCAAAGTTCTAAGCTTTTTTGGATTGTAATAAGCTATCTTATTGTAACATACACTCTAAGCATCAGGTTTAATTTCGTAACATATATTATTCATAAAAATTGGCTTAAAAGCACACTTTCCCTATTGTGTTTCACGGTTATCACATTCCTGGCTCTTACCATAAAAATAGATGGTATCGAAGAGTTAGCAGCATTTCAGATGTCGAAGATTCAAAATGGAGTGATATTTATGTCTGGCTTTATAGTGATAAGCTTTACTGCGGTATTTGGGTTTTTTGCAGAGTTAATTCGCAGAAACAGAGAGCATCAGGAGCTTATTGTAGAGAAAAATAGAGCTGAACTGGCTATGTATAAGTCGCAAATTAATCCACATTTTATGTTTAACACACTCAACACTATCTACTCTCTAAATTTTGCAGGTGCAGAGAGTACTGGTGAGGTAATAATGAAATTTTCAAATATAGTAAGGTATATCTATCAAAATAGCGACAAGGAGAGGGTTCTGATAGTCGATGAAGTGGCATATCTTCGTGAATTTATTGAACTACATTCTATGCGTTTGAGTAAAACTACAAATGTAGATTTTCATTATGAAATAGACGATGAGGGAGCGAAAATACCTTCAATGATTTTTATTACATTTATTGAGAACGCTTTTAAATATGGTGTATCTTCATCTTATAACTCTACGATTGAGATAAATTTAATACTAAACAAATCGATGCTGCTATTTACAACTCAGAATGCTATTTTTCAGAGAAATACCACCTCTTCGGGTATAGGTATCGAAAATTGCAAAAAACGACTTTCGCTGCTATATCCCTCTCGATACAGCTTAGAATGTGGTGAGATAGAAGATAATATTTACAAAACAGAATTAAAGATAGAGTTATGAAATGTATAGCAATTGATGATGAACCATTGGCACTATCACTTATTAAGGGTTATATGCTCAGACACCCAGATATTGAACTAATGACTTTTACAGATCCATTAGAGGGAATAAAGACTATCAAGGAGCAGAATCCAGATATTGTGCTTTTGGACATTGAGATGAATGAGTATTCGGGTCTGGAATTAGCCCGACAGCTACCAGATGAGTGCCTTCTGATATTTACTACAGCTCACGCCTCCTATGCCGTAGATGGATATGAGCTTCGTGCCATAGATTTTCTGCATAAGCCATTTACTTACGAGAGATTTGCATCGGCTATTTTTCGTGCCGAGCGTATTATGGATATTCGTAATCGTGTTGCGACTATTGATGATATGGAGTCTGGAGCTATAACCATCAAAACAGGACTAAGAAACATCACAATAGAGTATTCAGATATTGTATATATTGAGTCAATGGCTAATTATTTAAAGATACAATTCATCAAAGAAGGGCGTAGCGTATTGACAAGAATGAGTATAAAAGCTATTTTGGAGATGCTTCCAAAGTCGAACTTTTTACGTATTCATCGTTCATTTATAGTTGCTAAGTCACAGGTTGCCTCTTTTTCAAAGCAGAATGTTGTACTCAAAGATTTTAAATATACTGTTATACCTATCGGTCGTTTATATGCAGATCAAAGCTATGCTGCATTGTCAAATGTCAATGAATAAAATGTTCTCAATCACAATTAAGTAATTGAGAACACTCCTTTCTAATCTTATATCATTCTCTACTCTTCGATATATCGAGAGCCTATCGATTTCTGATAAGCAGCATACGCAATGCGTTGTTTATGATAGATCTGAATTAGGTTTGTATATGCTTGAATCCAACTTACTTGAGCAGAGAGAACATCTACGATCTGGAGTTTTCCCTCGTTGTAACTAAATGTGTTTAGTTCGAGATTCTCCTCTGCCAATGTGCAATTTTCTTTTGCTATATCAACCTGAGTTATATTCTCACTAAGCTCAGTCCACGATGCGGCAATCTCCTTAGTTATCTGCTCCTCTGTATCTTTCATCTCAGACTCCTTTGCTGTGAGAATTGCCGATTGCATAGATTTTTTGTGACGAGCTGCACCACCGTGGAAAATAGGAATCTTGAGTGAGGCGTAAAGCGTGCTATTAAAGAGTGTTGAGCCATCCAAATTTAGCAATTTAGTACCCCAACTTTCGTTAAATCCAATTCCAAAAGTTGGCTTATAAGCAGTACCAGCCAATTTTACTTGACTTTTTTGATACTCCACACCTAACTGAGAGATAACATAGTCGGGACGACGATTCAAGACATCTTGAATAGTATAATACTTGGGAACATTCATCTTGACTTGTATAGAATCGCTTATCTCAATATCAGATAGAGGATCGCAACCAATTAGTGAATTTAGATTTTGTAGTGCAATACGATATGCAAGTAGACTATTTGAACATTGTATCTGAGCCTCTTGCTTTCGTGATTGCATCTGAATTAGTTCTGTCTTTGCAACCAGTCCATCATCATATTTATCTTTAATAGTTCCCTCCAACTGACTGATAATCTCAACATACTCACACATTGTTTCATACATCGCTTTTTGTGCTGCCGCTCCCCAATAGGCAGACTCCGTAGCTAAGATTATATTATCTGTGGTTAGCTCTACGCCTTTGTCTGCCATTTCAGACTCAATTTTCGATGCGTCGTATGAGTTGCGGATTTGACCACCTGCGTATATCGGCTGCACAACCCCAATATCGGCACTATATGTATCGTGGTCAAATGCAAATACGGTAGAGCCTAACCCTACTTCATAGTCGTTTATTCGATATTGGTATGAGCCACCTGCATCAACAGATGGTAAAAATGCGCTATGTGATAGCTTTACTGCTGCTGCCATAGCTTCCCTCTGTGCTTCACTCTGTTTGATCTGCTCACTATAATTTAACACTTCGCTTTTGAATCGCTCAAAAGTGTAGTTCTTTTGAGCGAAGCTATTTTGCGCCACACCAATAGCAAGCAGTAATATTAAATATCTATTTTTCATCTTTACTAACTTTTATTTTGAAGAATATACAATAGGTTACTGGCAATATAAATATCGTAAGAATTGTCGAAACAAACAGACCTCCCATAATAGTAGATGCCATCCCAGCAAACATAGCATCTCCAAGCAGAGGCAACATACCAAGAATAGTTGTTCCCGATGCCATTGTTACAGGGATTATACGGCTTTTTGTAGCCTCGATAATTGCATTAACTCTGCTTGTTCCCTCTGACAGCTGCACCTCAATCTCCTCAACCAAAACAATAGAGTTCTTAATATTCATACCAATAAGACCCAATATTCCTAGAATAGCAAAGAAGTCTAACGATTTGCCAAATATTATAAGCCCCCATACCACACCAATAAACATTAGTGGCAACATCGCCATAATAAGGATCGGTTTGCGGAAGTTCTTCGGAAACAAGAGCAACAAGATAAAATACATCAAAATAAACATCAAAGGCATATTTTTAGAGAGAGCTGAATAGCTTTGATCTTGAATCTCTTGTTCGCCAAAATATTTGAGTTTATAACCCTCTGGAATATCAATCTCACTCTGAACCCTGCTCCAAACCTCAGTAAAGGCATCCATAAGATTAGCCCCACGCACTGGCTCGCACTGCATCATCATACATAGTTCACGATTGTATCGACGAACAAGGTTGTAATCATAATCAACCTCAAAATCATCAATCACCTGCTCCACATTCACTGGCTCTCCCTTTGTGCTGAAAACAGGAACACTCTTAATGTCATTAAAACTCCACTCACCACTATCCTCCGCCTTTAGAAGTATTGGTAATGTTAGATCACCCTCTCGGTAGCCTCCGATAGTCATGCCGCTAGTTACTGTACTTAGCGAAGAAGATACCTTCTCACGAGTAACACCCAATCTCAAACCCTTTTGTTGCGAGTATATTGGTTTCCATAATGGCACTTTCTCGCCCCAATTTGAGCGTACACTTGTGACATTCTCGCTCTCAAGAGCTATTTTTTTAGCCTTTTCCACGAGCATTGTAAGGGTATCTACATTTTCGCCTATAAATCCAATCTCGATAGCTGCCTCAGTTGTTGGTGATATTGCAAATAGTGCAGAACGGGTTATTGTATTGGGGTAATTCTCATTCATATAGTAGTAGAATTCACGCTCCAAATCACTAACATCCTCCGAGTTATAGGCTTCAATCACAATATTCGAGTAGTTTGGTTTTGGTCCAAATGATGAACTTGCCAAGTAGTAACGAAGAGGTGTGCCACCCATTGTTATTGAATAGGTTTTTATTTTGGGATTTTGGCTCAGATACTCCTCCAAGTGTTTAATATCTTTATCCACAGCTTGAATGCTATAACCCTCTGGATAGAGCATATCAGCCCTAAAGTACGGCTTGTCCATCTTAGGAAAGAAGCTCTGTGGCATAAGCCCCATAATATAGAGCGAAAAGATAAGAGTTATAATAACACTCGCAAGCATCAAATAACGATGTTTAATCATAGCCGTCAACACCCTTCCAAACTTATGATAAAGAGGTTTGTCGTAAGGGTCAATCACCTCGCTACCTGCACTTCGAGACTTCAGAATAAATGTTCCAAAGCTTGTAGTTTGACTCATCGCAAGCAGCCAACTAAGACCCAACGACACCGCCAAGACAACAAACAATGGGGCTACAATCTCAGCCACTGAAGATGGTGCCAGATACATAGGCAAGAACGAAACCACCGCAATAAATGTAGCACCTAGTAGAGCCCATTGAGGTTTTAAAGCTCCATCAATAAGAGCTTGAACTCTGTTTTTACCTCTTAGTATTCCAATTTGTGCATTATCAGTGACAACGATGGCATTATCAACTAACATTCCCATAGCAATGATAAAAGCTGCCAATGAAGTTCTATTTAGCCCTACACCAGTCATCCACATTATCAAGAGTGCACCTGCAACAGAGAAGATAAGCGAACTACCAATAAGCAGTCCTGCACGATAACCCATTGCCAAGAATATGATAACAATAACAATCAACAACGACTCTATCAGATTGATAATAAAGCCATTATTTGCCTCATTTGCAATCTTGTCCTCTGGATAAAGTGACGTTAACTCAATGCCAATAGGCATAATTTCCTTAATCTGCTCTAGCTCTATATCGACTTTTTCGCCTACTGCTACAACATTATCCTGCGCACCAGTGGCTACGCCAATACCGATGGCACGTTTACCATTCACCCTCATTAGTGTTGTTGGTGGATCGTAATAACCTCGCTTAACCGTTGCAATATCACCTAAACGAATGTCTCGTCCATCCTTGCTCACTATCAGTTGATTCTCAATATCCTCTAATGAGCTGTATGTCCCCTCGGTTAGGATACGAAGTTGGTAGCTATCTGTCGAGACTAAGCCTGTATTTACCTGTGTGTTCTGTCCCTGCAAGGTTGCTCTGATTGCAGCTGGGTCAATACCCAAAGAGGCTAATTTTGATGGTGTGATAGATACATTTATCACTTCGGTCTGCTCGCCATAAAGCATAACTTTCTGTACGCCATCAATTGGTGTGAGTTTTGTTCTAATCTTCTGCGCCCAATAACGTAGTTCGTTATATGAAAAACCCTCGTCAATTGTTAGTCCAAAGTAGATTCCAAAGACATCGCCAAAGTCATCGTTTACCGTAATATTTGATGCCCCAGCTGGTAATTGTGGTTGAACGTTAATTACCTTACGTCTAAGCTCATCCCATTTTGCAGGCATTCTCTCTGGTGCAATATCAGGGTTTAGATCTATTGTTATCTTCGAGACACCGAAATAGGACTCCGATTTGATTTTATCTACTTCGCTCATTGA
Organism: Rikenellaceae bacterium; assembly: GCA_044433365.1. Lineage (GTDB taxonomy): Bacteria > Bacteroidota > Bacteroidia > Bacteroidales > Rikenellaceae > CAMQVM01. The sequence goes on along the minus strand of JAWXTR010000031.1, from coordinate 2,639 downwards.
TTGAATCTCTCGCTCAATAGGCTCAGAAATTAGAGTTTCAACCTCTTGTGGTGTCGCACCAGGGTGCTGAGTAATAAGTACAGCGGTTTTTATGACAAATGGAGAGTCCTCCTTTTTCGGTAACTCAAAGAAAGAGAAGACACCACCAATAAGGATAATCAATAGCAAAAGATAGATTACCTTTTTGTTCTCAATCGAGTATTTTGGTATATTTAACATATCTTATTAATTATGCGAATAAAAGTTTGAAATTGGAGCTATTTTGAGCTATTTTTGCAACTAGAATTATAAAAATAACTTTTTTTAATGCTTTTTTAGAAAAAGCACGCCCAAAGGGCTGGCAAAAATCGTTCGTTTCCACTCACGGCTTCGCTCCGCTCGCTAAAAGCGGAAGAAGGTTTTTCAAACCTTTATTGGTGTTAATTATCTAATACTTTAACTTTTTGATTATCTGTTAAATATGATGCTCCAGCAGCAACAATTCTATCGCCAACCTTTATATCACCCTCTACAATCAACATATCATCACCTATAATAATACCGCTATCGCTGATGTGTCGTCTCTCAACACTTTGAGTAGCTAGATTGTAACAAAACAGCGATTTTTGGTTATTTTCATTATCATAAACTATTGCAGAAATTGGCACTGTTAACGAGTTTTTATACTGTGATGAACTATCGACTACAAGTCTCACTCGGCATGAGAATCCTACAGATATTTTATAATCACCAGAATTGAACTTCTTATCTGTAATCTTTAGATAGACAGGAACTCCTGCACCATAGTTTGAAGCCTATACATACTCTTTTATCTCAGCCTCAAAACGTTCTCCTTTGTAGAGATCAAACTCGACATATAGTTTACTGCCCTTTGATATGTATTCGATATTTGTCTCTGGGATTGTAAAAAGCACCTGCAACGAGTTTGGGTTTATAAGTCGTACCACGCTCTGACCAGATTGTACCCGTTGATAACCTTCCACATACTTATGTTGAATAAAGCCACCAAAAGGGGCAATGATTTTTGTGTCAGCAAGAATATTTTTCATTGTTTCATAAGCCGATTTTGCACTTATATATGCAGCTTCATAGCTTTCTGCCTCTTGTTTAGAGATAGCATCTTTTTCTAAAAGCCTCTCAGCTCTCTCGGCTTGAGATTTTGACTTAATGTAGATTGCATTTTGTGCATCAAGTTCTAACTGAAAATCCTGAGGATCAATCTCTGCAATGACCTCTCCTCGTCTGACCTTCTGACCCTCAATCACATTCATCTTGGTGATATAACCACCCATTTTAAAAGCTAAATTGCTAAACTCATCAGGTGCAACCAATCCCGAAAAAGATTTTTCAAAACTCTCCATGGATTCAATTTTGTATAACTTTACAGGTCTAACGATTTTTTTCTCACTGCTACTGGTTGTACAAGAGCTAATCAAAACAGCCCCTAGTAGCAGGGCTATAAGTTTATTCATATTCGTAGGTTTTTATTAATAAAGGGAACTTCTAAAATACAGTTTATTGAAGTTCTTATTTTTGCATTATTCACATATATATATACACTATACATATTTTCTGGGTGCAAAGTTACGGCTAAACATTGAGTATAAATAGGATTCTCATAGTTGTTTATCCCCTGTTTTGGTTGTCTATCACATGCAACATAAAACTTCGGAGATTATTAAGGGGAGTTATAAACCACTTATTTTCTGAGTTTTTTAGAAGTCCCCTTTATATTTAATGCCAATAAATGGCGGAGGAAGATTTTTTTGCCATTTATTTACGTATTATTCAGAAAAATTATGTAGGTTTGTAAATTAAAAACGAATATAAAGGGGAACTTCTAAAATTAAAAAATATTATGGAAAAAGAGACAGGGCTGGTTCATGTATACACTGGTGACGGAAAGGGAAAGACAACTGCTGCTATAGGGCTTGCTGCACGTGCTTTGGGTGGAGGATTAACGGTTTTGTATGTGTCGTTTCACAAACAGCCTGAAAAGTATGGTTACACTGAGATGGATAGCCTTAAAAAACTGGGTGCAACGGTGTTAAATAGAGCAAAAGGGCATCCACACCTCGATACATCGCTTGATAATGATCTTATCAAAGAAGAGGCAAATAAGGCAGTAGATGAAATTGCAGCAATGATTTGTCAGCAACATTTCGACCTACTTATTATGGACGAAATTTTAATCTCTGTAAGAGATAACTACATAGAAGAGCAGTTACTAATCGACTTTATAAAAAACAAACCTGCTACAACCGAACTAGTTTTAACAGGTCGCTCAGCTACTCAGGCAGTAATGGAGCTTGCTGATTATGTTAGCTTTGTAAAATGTGAAAAACACCCTTACAATCGAGGTGTTTTAAGCCGTAAGGGCATTGAGTTTTAATGTTTTACGATATATATCTCCATAAGAGTGTAAAATTACAAATATCTTATGGAGATATTTTACCCACTAAATAAATAGAACATATAAAATTAATTACAACCCCTTAACTAAAAAACATGAAAAATTATTAGGATTAGGCGCATAGAGCGCACTTGTTAAATATGCTTATATAGCCGAATAGGCTCATTTCTAACCATTCTATTTATAAGCAAATCAAAGATTGTGTCCATATTATTGCGTCTATTGT
>JAWXTR010000030.1:0-27208 GCA_044433365.1 Rikenellaceae bacterium | reverse complement strand
ATTTTTCACTATTAAATCTCAATATAGAACCACTATATTTTCGATTCAATAGCAAAAAATCTCATCTCCAATAGCACTATTAAAAATACACCAATAATTATTTTACCCTACTTAGAACTCCCGCACAAAACTAGTAAAATCATCGAAATTCTCAGCGATTCTCAGCTTTTTTCAGCAAACTCTCAGCTATTTTCGACAAAAATCTCCATCAATTTATCCGAAGCCAGGTCAATACTCTCTTCGCTTTCGAGTAATTTTACGTAGTGGCTGCCTATAATTGCACCGTTTGAGTGCTCTGTCGCTGCGCTATAAGTGGCGTAGTTAGAGATTCCGAAGCCAATAAGGCGTGGATTTTGAAGATTCATAGCTGCAACTCGTTTAAAATAGTCGACACTTTCAGCTCCATACGATTTCTGAGCACCAGTTGTAGCAGCAGTCGATACCATATATATAAATCCTGACGAATTTTTATCGATTAACTCAATTCTCTCAGCTGAGGTTTCGGGCGTGATAAGCATTATCATCTTTACACCATATTTGTCAGATATAGGTTTGTAATTTTTTATATAATCGGCAAAAGGTAAATCGGGAATTATCACCCCATCAACTCCAGTGCGCACACACTCCTTGCAAAACTCTTCAAAACCGAAACGCATAATAGGGTTTAAATAGCCCATAAGCACAACTGCAATATTCACACTACTACGAAGCTCTGTTAGCTGCTCAAAAATACGTTTTAGTGATATTCCATTATCTAAAGCTCTGCTCGAGGCCTTTTGAATCACCACACCATCTGCCATAGGGTCAGAAAAGGGTATACCAATCTCTACCATATCTACGCCTCTACTCTCAAGGCTCTCTGCTACTTTAATTGTATTATCTAGCTCTGGAAATCCTGCTGGATAGTATATCGAAATTATATTTTTCGTTTTTTTCTTAAATAATTGGTCTATTCTATTTTCCATTTTAATTATTTTTTGGGGAGTTCTAAATTCTGGATTTTGAGAGATTTTAGAATTTCCCTTTTATTGATTGTATAAATTTTTTTAAAAGTTTAATATCTTTTAGTGCTGGTGCTTTTTCAAATCGGCTATTTAAATCGACACCTGCAAATTTAGGATGTTTTATATTGGCAATTTGCTCTGCCATATCTACAGTTATTCCTCCACTAAGCAGAAAAGGGGTCGAACCGCTATAACTATCGAGCAACGACCAATCAAAAGCAACTCCAGAGCCGCCATAACCGTCGCATTTTGTATCAAAAAGCATGTAATCCACCACTCCATCATAAGCAGTAGCCTTTTGAAAATCTGTATTCTCTTTTATAGATATAGCTTTTATAACCTTTATTCCGCTAGTTTTTAAACTTTCACACATAGCAGTTGTTTCGCTTCCGTGCAGCTGAATAGTGGTAAGATTATAGCGATTTTTATGCTCTAAGATAGTGGAAATATCACTATCTACAAACACTCCTACCCTCTCCGCTATTTCAAATTCGGGAAGCATTGCATCGCCAATATATCGAGCCGATTTTGGGTAAAATATAAAACCCACCATATCGACACGTAGCGAGAGAAGCTCTAAGATATTATCGCAATCTCTCATTCCACACACTTTTACCAACATAGCTTAATCATTTTAAGTAACTTCTAAAATTTGACTTTATAACTCTCTATATTTTTATCAACATTGTCAACAATCGTGTTGATAACAGTGTTAATAGTTATGTTAAGTAGTGTAAAACAATTATTGCCATATTCTTAATAGCACTCTTGGAGCGATATTTTTCACTATTAAATCTCAATATAGAACCACTATATTTTCGATTCAATAACAAAAAATCTCATCTCCAATAGCACTTTTAAAAATACACCAATAATTATTTTACCCTACTTAATAATACTGTTAAGGGTATTTAATACAGTATTTTACGATAACTGCTCGACAAACTCATTAAGTTTATCAGCAGGGGAGTTATCACGCATAAAATTTTCGCCTATCAAAAATCCCCTAAACCCAACAGCTCGAAGTTTTTGGATTGTGGAGCTATCACAAATTCCACTTTCGGAAACTAGCACCAAATTTGGAGAGCTTTCTCTCATCTTTTCAGCCATCCTAAATGAGTTATCGACATCGGTATGAAAAGTTCCCAAATTTCGGTTATTTACCCCTAGCATATCGACAAACTCGTTTAATCTATCAAGCTCATCTTCGCTATGTACCTCCAAAAGTACCTCCATTTTAAGGAGGTGCGCAGTACAAGCAAGCTCTCTACACTCCTCTTTAGATAGGCAGGCTGCAATCAGTAAGATAGCATCAGCTCCAATAATTCGTGCCTCATATACTTGATATTTATCTACGATAAACTCCTTGCGAAGTAGCGGAAGATTAACTTCACTTCGTGCATCAATCAAAAATTGACTATCTCCACCAAAAAAGTCCTTATCGGTCAGCACCGAAACAGCTGCTGCACCGCTCTGCTCATACCCTTTTATGGTCGTAGCAGGGTCGGCAGAGCTATTAATCCACCCTTTTGAGGGGCTTTTGCGTTTAAATTCGGCTATAATGCCGTTTTTCGACTCTCTTAAAGATTTTGACATTGAGATAGTGGCACGCTCAATAGCTAACGCCTCTTTTTCGATAGTTCGATAATCTTTACCCTCTAGCTCTTCTCGTTTTCGCTCAATTATTACTGACAATACATCTTCCATAAAGTTTAACTATTTATCTCTACAAATTTACGGAATGAGGCTAATGCCTTTCCGCTCTCAATCGACTCTCTACACATCTCAACACACTCCTCGATGCTCTTTTCTCTCTCCATTAGGTTTAGAGCAAAGGCGGCATTTGCTACGGTACAATCTTTTTGAGCCTGTGTAGAGCAGTTGTTTAGAATATTATCAAAAATTTGCATTGCCTCTTTCTGGGTTGCTCCACCATAAATATCCGACTCTTTGTAGAGTGGAAATTGCAGCTCGCTTGGTGAATATATTCTCTCCCTATCGGAAGTTGAGACTTTAAACTGCGAAGTTAGCGAAATTTCATCATATCCATCAAGCGAATTTACAACAGCATAGTTAACCCCCATTTGTTGCAACATATAGCTATACATTCTAAGCATAGAGAGATTATAAACCCCTAAAAGCTGATTTTTAGGCTGCAAAGGGTTGATAAGTGGACCGAGAATATTGAAAAATGTTCGCACGCCTATCTCTTTTCGCATTGAGGCTACTGCTTTCATTGCTGAATTAAATAGAGGTGCATGAAGATAGGCAAAATTTGACTCTTCAAGTGAGCGACGCAAAGTGTCGTTGTCGGTAGTAAAACGAGTGCCATGGTTTTCGATAACATTGCTTGCTCCACTAACCGAAGTTGCGCTATAGTTGCCATGTTTTACCACCTTTTGACCTGCTCCAGCCACTACAAACGAGGCTGTAGTACTTATATTAAAGGTATCTTTGCCATCACCACCCGTACCAACAATATCAATGGTGTTAAAATCGGATAAATCGACCTCTGTTTTAAGCTCTAAAAGTGCATTTCGAAAGCCTGAAAGCTCCTCTAACGATATATTTCTCATTAGATAGACAGCCATAAGACCTGTAATTTGACTACTATTATACTCCCCCTTTGCAATACCATGGAGAAGTATGCGAGCCTCATCGCTTGTCAAACTTTCATACTCAAAAAGTCGTGTTAATATCTTTTTCATCTCTATAATTTTAGGAAATTTGCAATTATCTCTACTCCTTTTGGTGTAAGAATTGATTCTGGGTGAAACTGCACTCCATAAACTTTATGTTCTTTATGACGAAGCGACATTATCTGCCCTGACTCTTTATGGGTAGAGGTTATTTCCAGACAATCTGGGAAATTTTGAGTCGAAACAACCCATGAGTGGTAACGCCCAACCTCTATTTCACTACCAAGCCCTTTTAAAATAGGGTCTCTCTCATCTGTAATAGATATTGTCGATGCAACACCGTGATATACAGTCGATAGGTTGGTTAGCATAGCACCGTAAGCCTCACCTATAGCCTGCTCACCAAGACAGATGCCAAGAATATGTTTTGTGGCACCATAGCGTTTAATAAGAGGTAGCAAAATACCTGCATCTTTAGGAACACCCGGACCTGGCGATAAAATTATTTTGTCGTAACCACCAACATCTTCTAAAGATATTTTATCGTTACGAAATATATCAATCTCTTCACCACACGATTTAACCGCCTCAGCAACGTTGTAGGTAAACGAGTCGTAATTGTCTAATAGTAGTATTTTCATTTTAATAATTAATAATGAATAATTTATACTTTATAATTCATACTTTATAATTTATAAATTATAATTACATTGTTCTTGCCTCTGTATTAATAGCCTTTGACAACGCTGCCAGCTTGCTTTTTACCTCTTGCAGCTCACGCTCAGGCTCACTAAGTGCCACAATTCCTGCTCCTGCTTGAAACTCCAGCTGACCATTGCGACTAACAAAGGTGCGGATAGTGATAGCGTGGTTAAAATCACCATTAAACCCAATATATCCAATAGCACCACCATAAATTCCACGGTTGTGTGGTTCAATTTCGTTTATTAGCTGCATCGCTTTAACCTTTGGAGCACCACTAAGAGTTCCTGCTGGGAAGGTGTCGATAAATGCTTTAGTTGCAGAGCTATCAAGGCGTAGTTTACCCGAAACTCTCGATACTAAGTGGATAACATGGCTATAATATTGAGTCTCTTTATAAAATTCTACCTCTGTACCCTCAGCATTACGACTAATATCGTTGCGAGCAAGGTCGACAAGCATTACATGTTCGGCACTCTCTTTAGGGTCGTTTTGCAGAGCCTCAGCAAGAGCTGCATCTTCGACTAAATCGCCTGTTCGAAAGGCTGTTCCAGCAATTGGGTCGATAGAGAGTCGTCCGTTTTCCACCTTACAGTGGGTCTCTGGCGATGAACCAAAGATTTTAACTCCTCCAAAATCGAAATAGAATAGATAAGGCGAGGGGTTAATACTTCGAAGTGTGCGATAAACCGCAAAATCGTCGCCCTTAAATTTTTGAATAAATCTACGACTTAAAACTATCTGAAAAACATCGCCTAAGTAGGTGTGCTCACGTCCTTTTTTTACCATCTCGATATATTCACTATCGGTGATTGTCGATTTTACCTCTCCCTCAGCAAAAAAACCATACTCCGAGAAGTTTCGACGCTCGATAGCTGACACCACCTTATCAATACTATTTTCTGCACCATCTTCGACAATTTCTTTAATGTTTAGTCGACTATGAAAATGGTCGAACTCAACGACATATCGAAAAAGAACATAGTAAAGGTCGGGGGCATCGTTATCTTTAGGGCTATTTGGTTCAACAGCGATATTTTCGAAATATTTTACCGAATCGTATGCTGTATAACCGAAAAATCCGAAATCGCCATCCACTTTAAAGTCGCTTTTAAACTGCTCTATAGCGCAATCTACACCATAATTTTCATCTATGCAGGCTCTTCGATACTCTTTGCCACCACAACTGAAAACCACCTTGAAATCGGTGATTGAAATCGACGCTATAGGCTCATAGGCTATGAACGAACGACTATTTGAGGCAGAATGAAAATCAGAACTTTCCAAAAGAATCGATTGGGATGATAAATCTCTAATTTTTAGATATATACTTACAGGGGTGTGAATATCGGCTGTATGCTCTCTAGCTTCTACTTTGAAACTTTTTATTATCTCACTATTCATCTAAATATTTTTTAAATAGGTTTCCATATCCTTATCGCCTCTACCAGAGAGGGTAAGAACCACAATATCACTCTGCTTAAACTCTACTTGTCCAAGAGCACCAAGAGCGTGCGCACTCTCAAGAGCAGGGATAATGCCCTCGCAGCGTGTAAGCTCAAATGCAGCTCTTAAAGCCTCATCATCGGTTACTGCTACTACCTTAGCTCGTCCTATTGCAGCAAGATGTGCATGTAGCGGACCAACACCGGGGTAGTCCAATCCTGCCGAAATAGAGTAAGGTTCGATAATCTGCCCATCCTCATTTTGCATCAACATAGTTTTCGAACCATGAATAATACCAACTTCACCAAGTGCCATCGTTGCAGCACTCTCGCCACTATCTACACCTAAGCCAGCAGCTTCGGCAAGCACTATTTTTACCTCAGGACGGTTGATATAGTGAAAAATTGTTCCAGCAGCATTACTCCCACCTCCTACACAAGCAATTAGGTAGTCGGGATTTTCACGACCCTCTTTTTCTGTCATTTGCGCCTTGATCTCACTGCTTATCACCGACTGTAAACGTGCCACCATATCGGGATAAGGGTGTGGACCAACAGTAGAACCTATAATATAGAAAGTATCGGAAGGATTTGTACACCAATAGCGAATAGCCTCATTTGTAGCATCTTTCAAGGTCATATTTCCCGATACTACAGGGATAACCTCTGCACCAAGCATCTCCATTTTACGTACATTTGGTGTTTGTCGCTCGACATCGGTTTTACCCATAAACACCTTACAATCCATACCCATCAAAGCACATACTGTAGCTGTAGCAACACCATGTTGACCAGCACCAGTCTCGGCAATAATATATTTTTTACCCATTTTTTTGGCAATCAATATCTGCCCTAAAGTATTATTGATTTTGTGTGCACCTGTATGGTTTAGATCCTCACGTTTTAGGTAGATTTTTGCGCCATAAATCTTGCTTAAATTTTTTGCATGGTATAGTGGTGATGGTCTACCGACATAATCACGTAGTAGCTCCCTAAACTCCTCTTTAAACTCATCGCTCTCAATAATTTTTGAGTAACTCTCACGTAGCTCCTCCACTGCACGATGCAGAATTTCGGGAATATATGCCCCTCCAAACTCACCGTAATACCCCTCTTGATTTACCTTAATTTCTTGCATAATTTTATATCATTTATTTTTTGCTATTCTAAAAAAAGGGTTCTTTGCAAGTGCAAAGAACCCATCCTATATACTTATGTATTTTATATATCTTTTGAATATATTGAAACTACAACATTATAGACGTGCAAAACCACTCACCACTTTTTGAAGTTGTAAGCTACGCCACCAATAATTATGTTGTAAACAATTTTTCATAATCTAAATTTTTCGACAATTTAAGCCGATAAATAATACTCTCTATCAAGATATTCGATAAATACAGAGCAAAGTTATCTAAAAAATATCTTTTTCCAAATATTTTTTAATTTTATTTCATTTTTATTAGTAGTTGTAAAAAATTTAACGAAATCATCGAAAATTTAGAGCTTCTTATTTGAAGCCACCTATACCAACTAACTATTTATTTGCGCCTTAAACATCATCTTTAGAGCAATTTCGTATGCTCCAGCAATATCATTTTCATCTTCAATCATTGCCATAGCAAAGGCATCGGCTGCCTTTAAACTTTGAATGTAGATAGCACCATTTTTTCTCTGCCATGTTGGAAATTTTGCTGCACAAAATTCAAAAAAGAGTCCTACATAGTACCCTTTTCTGTTTTCAAACTCCTCAACCATCATCTCATATCCAACTTCTGGCGATTTTACATCAAAAGTGTTACTCATTGTATATTATAATATATTGTAATTATATGAAGAGCATATACATCTATACGCTTTTACAAAGGTAAAACATTAATATACAATAACAAAATAATAAAAAGAGTTTTCTTTTAACTTATCAACATCATGTTAATATCTTACCAACAATTTTTTAATAATAAATTGATTATTAATATATTACGAACAAGCATAGTGTTGATAACTATTTTCGTAAATTTAAATATTTTTTTCAATTTCGGTCATATTTGCCTAAAAACAAGACAAATATAGATTGTTAACACTCAACAATATTAAACAGTGTGGTGTTTTGCAGAGCCAAAGGCTTATTATGTTCGGAAAAGATAATTCCATCTACTGGTGAGATAATTTCAGATATTACCCCTCCCTCATAAGGGTCGATAATGCGTGCTAGAACATCACCTTTTACCACTTCCTCATTTACGTGGTGCACCTTGTTTATCATGCCTGCTGTTGGTGATTTTACAGATATAATATCCTCTTCGTTTTTAACAATCGAATTGTAGTCGGGTTGTGAGGATAATGAATGTTTTATCACTCCTGTACGTTTCATAAATCTTAAAACGGTCTCGATTAGATATTTGCAGCTACTACTACCCACCTCATCATCTTTTCCTCCATAAAGCGAAAATGCTTTTGTCTCCCAGATTTGCCAATTGTAGTTTAGAAGCGTTGTATCATAAGGAAGTGGCTCATGCAGATAGATATAAGGCAATCCAAAAAGTGTAGCAGTATCTACATCCTCATATCCTGTGTGCGACATTCTTACATGTGGCACGAAGTCAACTGGAAGATAGAAACTTGCCATTTGTATACCATATTTATACCCTTTTAATGCTTTAAATAGTGCTGCTGCAATACGTTGCGTAGTCTCTCCTGCATCATAACCGGGAAACATTCGGTTAATATCGGTATTATCCATTGCCCAAAAACGTTTGCCGATATTCATCGAAAATGGATTTGCCGAAGGGATAATCAATATTTCGTGGTCAGGAAGTAGTTTGCCTTGCTGCTCTAAAATGGATAGTTTACGCACAAGTTGCGAACAGATATATTGTTGTTGTATCTCGTCGCCTCGCATTGCGCCTACTATGGCTATTGATTTTTCACCTTCTCCAAACCTATACCCGTGTATTTTAAAAGTATCCCTAAAAGGGGAGTTCATTTTGTGTATTATCTCTTTTGTCATTTTTTTGTTGGTTTGAATTACTGCTGAGTATTGCTGAGTGTTATTACTGAGTATTGCTGAGTATTACTGCTGAGTATTGCTGAGTATTACTGCTGAGTATTGCTGAGTATTACTGCTGAGTATTGCTGAGTATTATTACAGAGTATTGCTGAGTATTGCTGCTGAGTATTGCTGCTGAGTATTATTACTGAGTATTGCTGAGTATTGCTGCTGGGTATTGCTTAATTTATAATTTATAATTTATAATTATAAATTATTAACGTGTATCCTAGCAATCAAAGACCCCTCATAAACAACAGGATAAGCACGAATAGTAAATAGAAGTCCAGCTTTAGGTGCTGTAATTCTCTCTAATATTTCGCCGGTTAGAGAGCTTACAATTTGACCAATCTCCTCGCCTTTTTCAACTATTGTGTTGTTGTAGGTCTCGGTAATAAAAATTCCTGAAGCATTAGCATTTAAAAAACATACACTATCGCCAATCGAAAGAACTGGTTTCGAAATTTTTGACGAATCGACCTCTTCCGACCACATTCCCATCTTATTCATAAGGTTAAAAATACCTTCAACTAGTCGTTTTACATAGCCATGATTGATACGCATACCAACCCCCATTTCAACCACCAGCGTAGGAGTGCCAGCCGAATTTAGAGAGTGTGCTAAGGTAGACTCCAACACAGTTGCAGCTTCGTGCACCCAGATAAAATCGATATTTAGAAGCTCTGCATAGGGTACAAGAGTCTCAGTTGTGTCAATATTTATACGAACTTGCGGAATTTCACGCAAAAAAATGTTACTAGAGTGAATATCGATAACCATATCCGAACCCTTTAAATCCTCCAAAATTGCATAGGCTGTTGCCTCAGCAAACGACCCTTGAGGATTGCCTGGAAATATGCGATTTAAATCTAAATCGAAGTTCGGAACACCTCGTGTAATTGAGTCGATACCAAGAGGGTTAAGTGCAGGATATAACTCTACAGTTCCATCAAGTTTCTCAATATTATCATTAATAATTCGAGCCAATTCGTAACATACAAATTGCCCCTCTAACTCATCACCATGAGTACCTGTTACGATAGATAATCTCTTTTTACCACTACCACCTTTTAATATATTTTTCTTTATCAACAGTCGCTCGTCTATAGCCATCGCTGTTGAAACCACAGTCTTAATCATAATTTATAATTCATAATGCATAATGCATAATGCATAATTATGCAAGTTATTTAAGAGGGGGGACAGATGAAATCGGCTCAATCTAGTAGAGACGTTGTGTACAACGTCTAAAATTACGCATTACGAATTATGAATTACGCATTACGAATTATGAATTACGCATTACGAATTATGCATTAAATTCACAATTCCACAACCGCCACCCGAACACAATTTTCCTGCACAGTCTTACCACTAAACACCCCTCTATTAAGATGACAATCAGAAGCATCACGCCCATGTGCAATTTTGATATATCCAAACTCAATAAGGCGGTCGTTTGTAGGGTCTACACCCCACCAATAACCGTCACTATATACCTCAGCCCAAGCGTGCGACTCACCCTCACCCTCCATTAAACCGTTAACATAACGTGCAGCTATCCCCAATTTGCGGCATAGTGCAATAAGAATGTGAGAGAAGTCTTGACACACACCCTTGCCCATTTGAAAAGCATCGTTAGCAGTGGTAGTAGTGGAAGTAACCCCTACACTATAATTCATATATTTATAGATAAGGTGTGAAAGATAGAGGGCTTTAGCAATATTTTCTGGTTTTGAAGCAAAATCTTCAGCCTTAAAATTTGGCATATTATCCCGTAAGAAATTTACCATCTCTACTGACACTCCAGTAAGAGGAGAACAAGTAAAAAATAGTTTTTCTACGCTTTTTGCCTCTATTTTATAGGATGTAAGCTCCACTTTACCGCTAGAGGCAACAATAAAAACATCGTGCGACTCTGTTTGCGACCCATATTGAATTTGATTACCCCAACTATCATAGCCAATTACAACAAGACTTTTGGGCTTTACCGTAAAATTGGAAGAGATTAATTTTTGACAAAAATTTTCAGTTGGAACTGCTCGCAGCTTAAAAAAATGGTGTGAAATAGCATTTTCAAACCTTATTATTGTCTGAAAACTATAAACATACCTCTTTTTTGTCTGTCCGTCCAACTCTTTCTCTAAATTAATACGATATTGTTGATTAATTTTAATAGTTTAAATTTATAACTACTATCTCTATTAGCGTAAGCCTCATCAGATAGTTGCTCTTCGATTGTTGTAATTAGGTCGATATCGAAAATCGAAGAATCTACCTCTGTACATACTCTAAGACTATCGAATGCCTCCTGAATACGACTATAAGGATAATCGAAACGGATGTGCATATCTATATTTTCGATAAGTCGTCCAGCTCGTAATATATTGCGCACTCTTTCATCAAAAACTCTCTCATCTATCGAACCCCAAAAAGCTAATAAATAGTCGGTTATAGGTTGTAGGTTCGTTATATTTACAACACCCTCTTTCTGCATTTTTTTGATAAAGAATTGTGATAATTGCACATACGAAAGGGTTTCGGTGCTAATCTCTTCACGCAAAACTATAGCATTGTCGTTTACAAGTTCTAAAATTGAGAGCACTGAGCAGGGATTTAACATATCGTAAAGCGACCCTTTTTGGAAAGATTCTTTATCTCTATATGGATTTATAGCATCCAGTTTTGAGTAGAACTCTTCGTAAATTGTAGAGTCGTCCTCAATCATTTTATCGTAATAACGACGTAGTAGGTGAAGGCTTAAATAGGCTCTCTCGACATATCTTCCCAACCAAAACAGGTGGTTTGCCTTTGTTGCCGAGATTGTGTAACACATCATCATATATTTTTATTTTTTTTTAATTTAAAATTTGAAAAACTATTTTTCCATTACCCAAGTATCCTTAAAACCTCCTCCTTGTGAAGAGTTTACAATAAATGAGTCGGGATTGCGTGAGAAGCGAGTAAGCCCACTTTTCCACACCTTAATATCTTCACCAGCAACCACAAATGCTCTAAGGTCGGCTTTACGCTCAATCTGGTCGTCTCCATCTAAAATTGCCAAATCTTTAAAGTCAATAACCTCTTGAGCTATCCAACGACGAGGGTCGTCGATTATAAGCTCACGAAGCTCCTCTAGCTTTTCAGCCGAAAGTTCACTACCAAACACAACTCCATATCCACCAGCTTCACTAACATCTTTTATCACCAATTTTGAGATATTTTCCATTACATAGTCGTAGTCATCCTTAAAATAAGGTAGGTAGGTTGGAGCATTTTTTAAAATTGGCTCCTCTTTAAGATAATATTCTACCATTTTAGGCACAAAATAGTAGATACCCTTATCATCGGCAACACCATTGCCCGGAGCATTGATAATAGCCACATTCTCTTTGCGATACGCCTCCATAAGATTAGGAACACCAAGCACCGAAGAGGGGTCGAAAGTCATAGGATCCAAAAATTCATCGCTAATACGGCGATAGATTGCTCCAACTCTCTGACGTGAACCATTAATACCATTATAATATACCATATCATCCTCTACAGTAAGATTTCCCGGAAATGCAAGGGCGATACCTATTTTTTCAGCTAAATATGAGTGTTCGAAAAATGCCGAATTGTAGCGACCAGGCGTTAAAATTACCGAAATTCCTCGTCCATTATTAACATAGTTCATCATCTGTCCTAGAAGCTCTGGATAGTTGCGATTATCGCCTACAGAGCTACGTTTAAACGTCTCAGGCGACACTTTACGTGTAATAGTACGAGCAATCATAGGGTAAGAGGCTCCAGATGGAATACGAAGATTGTCCTCAAGAATATACCACTGCCCATCTTTCGACTCTACAAGGTCGATACCCGAAATATGCGAATATATTCCCTTTGAAGGGGTTATCCCCTCACACTCTGGCATATAACCCTTAGAGGAGTAGATAAATTCGGATGGAATAACGCCATCTTCCACAATCTTTTTATCGTGGTAAATATCGTAAAGAAACATATTTAATGCACTTACTCTCTGTTTTAAGCCTTTTTCGAGCTTTTGCCAATCGTCTTTTGATATTACACGAGGGATTGAATCGAAAGGGAATATCTGTTCATTAAAAACCCCATTTTTGTAGACTCCAAAGCGAACTCCAAATCGCTCCATCCACTCATTTACTCTGTCTCTACTTTCAATTAGTGCATCCATATATTTTACAGTTTCAAATTTGTTAATAAAGGGTGGTTCTAAATCCCTCAAAAGCCGAATTTCGAAGTTCCCGAAAACGTACTTTTGCAAAAATAAAGCATAATAGTATTAATTATCCTACAAAAAGCACTGTTTTTCACGCAATTACAAAACCGATATGAAATTGAAACCATTTTTTAAATATTACATATTTTATGTAATTATTTATCATTTAAAACTTTAGTATTTTTATTTGTCTGAAAATTTAATTAAATAGAACTGAGAGGAGATGGCTAGAAAGTAGTGGCTTAGATTTATCTTATAATTTATGTCGAAACAAGAGATAAAAAGGTGTAAATTTTGCTTATTTATGCAAAAGTGTCGAAATAAGCCTGCTTTGAACACGCTTATTTCGACATTTTTGCATGAATAGTTATTTTTTGAGATGCTTATTTTTACAGTACAAAATTTAAAACATATCTAATTTAAAATATTCATAAAATAAAGGGAGTGACCCAAATTGCACACCATAATAATTATGAATTACGCATTATGAATTAAATTAAAGAACCGTAACCTTAGCAGCAGCAGCCTTAATGCGCTCACGTAGAGCATCTAAATCACCACCAACTTTGTCGTAGCCTACAACCACACCCATACGGCGGTTTTTACGAGTTGTAGGTTTGCCAAATATTCTGATATCGCTACAGCTCTCTTTCATAGCCTCTTCAATACCGCTATATTTAGGCTCCTCACACGACTCAATATCCGATAGAATCACTGCACTTACACCGATATGCTCTAGTGTGATAGCAGGAATTGGAATTGAAAGCACTGCTCGAAGGTGAAGTTCAAATTCATTGAGATTTTGGGTAGATGCAAGCGTTACCATACCTGTATCGTGTGGACGAGGCGAAAGTTCCGAAAAATATACGCCATTTTCATTGCTCAAGAAAAATTCAACACCCCAAAGAGCTGCTCCGCCAAGAGCTTTGGTAACCTTTGCAGCCATATTTTGAGCCTCTTCAAGCTGCTCAGCACTAATTGGAGCAGGCTGAAAGCTCTCACGATAGTCACCGCTTTTTTGAACATGACCGATAGGTGGGCAAAACAGAGTTTCACCACCATTTTGAGTAACTGTGAGAAGTGTAATTTCGCTATCAAACGATATGAACTCTTCAATTATAAGCTCCATAATATCGCCACGACTACCTTTGCAACCATATTCCCAAGCAGCTTCTAACTCATCGGCACTTTTCACCATCGATTGCCCCTTTCCAGAAGAGGACATTAGCGGTTTTACGATACAAGGAAAACCAATATGAGAAGCAGCAGCTTTTAACTCCTCTAAAGATTTAGCATATTCATATTTTGCAGTTTTCAGACCTAAATCTTTAGCAGCCAAATCACGAATAGCCTTTCTATTCATAGTAAAGTTTACAGCCTTTGCACTTGGCACCACTGTAACGCCATTTTTTTCGCACTCATAAAGAGCCTCAGTGCGAATAGCCTCAATTTCGGGTACAATAAAGTCTGGTTTATGACGCTCTATAACCTCCATTAAGGCCTTGCCATCTAACATATCAAAAACCTCAAAACTATCTGCCACCTGCATAGCTGGAGCACCTGCATAGCTATCACAAGCTATAACATATTGACCTAATCTTTGAGCAGCTATAACAAACTCTTTGCCTAGCTCGCCCGAACCCATTAAAACTATTTTCATCTTATTATTTTATTAAAGGGGAGTTCTAAATTCTGGATTTTGAAGTTCCCTTGTATGTTTTTTCTTGAAACATGCGAATAAAGGTTTGAAATTTTTGAGCTATTTATGCAATCTGAGTTATATAAGTAGTGTAAAACAATTATTGCCATATTTTTAATAGCACTCTTGGAGCGATATTTTTCACTATTAAATCTCAATATAGAATAACTATATTTTCGATTCAATAGCAAAAAATCTCATCTCCAATAGCACTATTAAAAATACACCAATAATTATTTTACCCTACTTAAAAATAACATTTGTTAATGCTTTTTTAGAAAAAGCACGCCCTAAGGGCTGGCAAAAATCGCTGAGTTTTCACTCACGGCTTCGCTCCGCTTTTCTTAAAGCGGAAGAAGGTTTTTCAAACCTTTAATGGCATGAAACTGCAAATTTAACAATTAATTGTGTAAAAATGAAATTATGCTAAACTTTAGGGGAGTTCTAATAAGTAGGGTAAAATAATTATTGGTGTGTTTTTAATAGTGCTATTGGAGATGAGATTTTTTGCTATTGAATTGAAAATATAGTTATTCTACATTGAGATTTAATAGTGGGAACTTCTAAAATCTGACTTTCGGAGCTTTCCCATTTTAAGGCTTCATCTTTGAATTTTGCAAATATAGGCGGTAGGAGCCACTACAGCCCATATTCGCAAAATCCAAATCTAAAACCTTAAAAAGAAAAATCTCTCAAAATTCAGAATTTAGAACTCCCCTAGTAAAAAAATATCGCTCCAAGAGTGCTGTTAAAAATATGGCAATAATTGTTTTACACTACTTAATTGGTTTTATTCGATTTTTTGGTAGTTTTAACCATTAAAAATTATTTAGGGGTGTTTTTAAAAACACCCCTAAATAATTTTCACTTTAAAGTCTAAAAACAGACTACTTAACACCATTATTTTTAGCCTCCATAGATAAAGTAGCATGAGGAACAACTTTTAAACGCTCTTTACTTATTAAGATGCCTGTTTCACGACATAAACCATAGGTTTTGTTTTCAACTCTTATAAGTGCTGCTTCAAGATGTTGAATAAATTTTAATTGACGTTGTGCAAGTCTTCCCGACTCCTCTTTTGATAGAGTTGCAGCACCCTCTTCCAATATTTTAAAAGTTGGCGATGTATCGTCAGTGCCATTACTTTCTGTTTGAGTAATTGTTGCTCTTAGCACATCATAGTCTTGTTTAGCTTTGTCTAACTTTTTGAGAATTATAGTTTTAAATTCTGCTAATTCTTCATCGGAGTACCTCGTCTTTTCCATAACTATCTGTTTTTTATTAATTATTTCTACTGAAAACCTCGTTAAAACCTCTTTAAAACGGTTTTAACAGTGCGTAAAATTAATTATATTATTCTATTTTACAATAAAAAAATTAAATTTTGTAATTATTTAATGTTAATTTATTACGAAATCAATCTAAAATCGCCGTATTTTACGCTTATTTAAACTAAAATAGGCATAAAAACTAATTGTGTTAACTGTTTTAGGAATTGTTGCAATTTATCTGAAAATTATTTACAATAGAAAAAAGTGATAATAAATTTGTTTGACACAAATTTTCTACTATTTTTGTAATTGTAAGTAGGGTAAAATAATTATTGGTGTATTTTTAATAGTGCTATTGGAGATGAGATTTTTTGCTATTGAATCGAAAATATAGTGGTTCTATATTGAGATTTAATAGTGAAAAATATCGCTCCAAGAGTGCTATTAAGAATATGGCAATAATTGTTTTACACTACTTAATCATGGAGCATTCAATTATGTAATTATGGAAGAAAAGAAAATTATAATAGCTATAGATGGTCACTCTTCGTGCGGAAAAAGCACATTTGCAAAGGCAATTGCTGCCAAAATGGGCTACGTTTTTATCGATAGCGGTGCTCTATATCGTGCTGTAACGCTTTATGCAATGCGCAATGAGTTGATAGATTCAATATATTTTGAACCTTTAATCAGTGAACTTTCAAAAATAGATATAAAATTTCAATTTAATGAGCTGCTCTGTAAGAGCGAGACCTATCTAAATGGTGAAAATGTAGAGAGCGAAATTCGAACTATGGAGGTTAGCTCTAAAGTGAGTCAAATTAGCTCTATTGCTGCTGTTCGAGAGTTTGTATCTTCACTGCTTCAAAGCATGGGAAGGCAAAAAGGAATTGTGATGGATGGTAGAGATATTGGAACTACCGTTTTCCCTGATGCTGAACTAAAAATATATATGACCGCCTCGGTCGAGGTGAGAGCGGAGCGTCGCTACAGAGAGCTTTTAAGTAAAGGCGAAGCCACTTCACTAGAGTTAGTAGCGGAAAATATCCGAAATCGTGACTATATAGATGAGAATAGAGCGGAAAGCCCACTAAGAAAAGCCGACGATGCTATTACGCTAGACAACAGCTATATGAACGTTAGCGAGCAGATGGTTTGGGTTGAAAAATTGATTAAAGAGCGTTTGTAATGGTTGTAGAGATAGATAAATTATCAGGATTTTGTCCTGGAGTAGTTGCTGCAATTGAAAAAGCTGAGTCAGGGCTTTCGGAGTTTTCGGAGCTATATTCGATTGGCTCAATAATGCACAATAAGGCGGAAATGAATCGACTTAGCGAGCTAGGGCTTCAAATTGCAAGCCTCTCAGACATAAAAGAGCTTAAAGGGAAGAGAGTGTTGATACGTGCTCATGGCGAACCACCCTCTACTTACAGATTGTGTAGTGATAGTGAGGTAGAGGTGATAGATGCCACCTGCCCAGTGGTTGCAACTCTTCAAAAAAGGGTAAGAACTGCTTCTGAAGAGATGAAAAAGATATATGGACAGGTTGTGATTCTTGGAAAACATGGACATCCAGAGGTTGTGGGATTAAAAGGGCAAATAGCTGATGCTATCGTGGTCAACTCGGTCGAGGAGCTTGAAAAGTTTGTCGACTTCTCTCGACCTATATATTTTCTTTCTCAAACAACCCAAAGTGTGGAACTTTTCGAGAAAGTTGCAGCTCGTATAAAAGAGGCTTATAGAGATAAACCACCCTACTGGATGGTCATAAAAGACACTATCTGTCGTCAAGTTTCAAATAGATATCCACACCTTACTCTGTTTGCTAAAAAATATGATGTTATAATTTTTGTTAGCGGCTCAGAAAGTTCGAATGGCAAAGCTCTCTTTGAAGTGTGTAGAGGTGTAAACCTCAAATCATATAAAATCGAATCCGTTGAAGATATTGATATGAGTTGGTTTGTAGGTGTAGACTCAGTAGGAATATGCGGAGCCACCTCAACTCCTAAATGGCTGATGGAAGAGGTTAGGGAGAGGTTAGAGATTTATAAATTGCTTCAGCAATAAAAAGAGCACAGACACATTGCACGCAACACACCTAAAATTACTAATAAATACAAAAAAAATACCCTGCAATACATCTAATATGTAAATAATAACTACTTTTGTGGTTGAAAATTATGTTTTAACCATATCCCATCTTAACAATATGAAATTAATTATTAACCACTTTAATGTGAAGAATCGCTACCTACCAATTTTAATGTTAGGTGCTTGTTGTGTAAAATCAGTTTATGCAGAAACCAACTCAAATAATAGCTCAAAATCGGAGCTAGGAAAGCCAAATGTAATATTTATCTATGCCGATGATATGGGTAAAGGTATGCTTTCGGCTTATGGTCAAAAATATATTTCGACCCCAAATATAGACAAATTAATACAAGGCGGTGTACAGTTTTCAAACTGCTATGGTGCCCACTTTTCTGCACCTGCACGTGCTTCGCTTCTTACAGGTTATTCTGATTGCAAGGCTGACATTTGGAATAACCCTAAAGGAAATTTGATTGTTGCCGATACCGCTGAAGTTGCACCTATAGAGGCAATATTAGACGCTATGCATATAAAACTCGAAGAAGGTGACGACTATTTAGCTGAGGTATTCAACAAAGCTGGCTATGTAACGGGCGAAGTTGGCAAGTTAGAGTATGCTTTTGCCTCTACTCGAAGTCAAGTTAAAGCACATGGCTGGAGCTACTATTATGGCTATTTAGATCATGGGGCATGTCACGGTTTTTTCCCTCCATTTTTATATGAAAATGGAGAAATAGTTATGATTGAAGGAAATACCATGACAGGTTGTGGGAAAGAGGTTGCCCGTGTGTGGGATGAAAGCCACTACGATATGACAGGGCGCAAGCAGTATTCTCAAGATTTGTTTAACGACAAAATCGAAGCTTTTTTAGAGACAAACAAAGACAAACCTTTCTTTCTGTACCACCCTACACAGCTTCCTCATGGACCTGTAGGAGTACCTTACGTTCATGAGCAGGTAAAATATCTTCCAAACCTTACCGACGTCGAAAAAGAGTATGCTACAATGGTAATTCTGCTTGATGAGGCTGTTGGGAAAATATTAAAAAAGGTGGAAGAGTTGGGAATTGCCGACAACACAATGATTGTATTCTCTAACGATAATGGTCATGAGATTTACACCGAAAGCGCAGGACGTACAGCCTCTTACCATAATGTACATACTGGCGAAGTAATCGACAACTATAATGTAAGATATACCACCGAAAATGTAGGCGATATTTTTAATGGCAACATGGGAATGTCGGGCAAAAAACGTGGTAATTTTGATGGCTCTATAAATGTTCCTCTATGTTATTATATGCCAAGCAAACTAACCCCAAGAGTGTGTGACGAAGTTGTTGCAAACTACGACTTTATTGCCACTATGGCTCAACTAGTTGGGGTGGATATTAGCGAGAAAAAGACAGCACGTTCATATTTAGAACTACTAACAGACAAAGATGCAACTCTTCCGAAAGAGCGTTTTGTGATAGTAGACTCTTACGAGGGTCCTGCACTTATGACAAACGATGGTTGGAAAATAAGATACTGTAATGTGACCGACAAATATGAGCTTTACAACTTAGACAACGACTACAAAGAGCTAAATGAGCTATCTGGTCAATATCCAGAGATTACCGAAAAACTTAGCAAGCTTATGGAGAGCGAGGTTGAGACTACTATGACTCGTGGGGGATACCTTTTTTAATTCATAATTCGTAATGCGTAATTCGTAATTCATAATGCGAAATTCATAATTTGGAAATTTTTAAAAAACTATAACTATAATGAATTGTAAAACTTTAACACTTGTTACTGTTGGAGTAGCGGCATTTGGCACTACTTCTATGGCTTTTGCGGCAAATAGCGCAAAAAAAGCGGCAACTATCGACAAACCAAACGTTATTTTTATCTATGGCGATGATATGGGTAAAGGTATGATGTCGGTATATGGTCAAAAAATTATCTCTACTCCAAATCTTGATAAAATAACAAACCAAGGGGTGCATTTTACTCGCAACTATGGCGCACACTACTCTGCTCCTGCACGTGCCTCTTTACTAACGGGCTACTCTGATTGTCATGATGGTCACTGGAGAAAAGAGAAAGGCGCAGTATTTATTCTTCCTGATACTACAGGTGTTGCAGCAGTTGAGGCTGAGCTAAACGCTAGAGATGTACGCCTAAAACAGGGCGACGACTACCTTCCTGAGGTGTTTAAAAAAGCTGGCTACTTTACAGGTCAGATTGGCAAGTTAGAATATGGTTTTGCAAGTAGCCGCCAGCAGGTAAAATCGCACGGTTGGGACTATTTCTACGGATTTATGGACCATGGTAGATGCCACGGATTCTATCCTCCATTCCTTTTCGACAACGACAACCTAGATATTATCGAGGGCAACACCCATGCCGATTGCGCCGATACAGGTGTAAATACAAGCACTGAAGAGGGGTATCGCAAGCGTTTGGATATGACAGGTAAAGAGCAATATTCTCAATTTATATTCGACCAAAAGATAAAAGAGTTTATTGGTGACCATAAAGACGAGCCATTCTTCCTTTACCACCCTTCTCAGCTTCCTCACGGTGCAGTCTCTGTTCCGTATATTCACGAGCAGGTAAAATACCTTCCAAATCTTACACCTATCGAAAAAGAGTATGCCACTATGGTATTGCTTTTAGATGAATCTGTGGGTAAGATATTAGATGAACTAGAAAAACAGGGTATTGCTGACAAAACTATGATTGTTTTCTCTGTAGATAATGGTCATGAGGTATATTCGGCAAGCGAAGGACGTACAACAGTGGCTTCAGATTTAAAAACAGGCGCAGCAGTAGATAACTATTATGTACGCTATCGTTCGGAGATGTCGGGTGATATTTTTGATGGTAATATGGGTATGGCTGGTAAAAAACGTAGTAATCTGGAGGGGGGTGTATGCGTTCCTCTTATCTACTATATGCCAAGCAGACTAAAACCTGGTGTTAGCCATGAAGTTATTGCCAACTACGATATGATTGCTACAATGGCTGAGATGCTTGATGTTGAAATTTCGAATGAAAAAGATGCTGAGTCTTACTACTCACTTCTTGTAGACTCAAGAAATCGACTTCCAGAAGATCGCTACGCATTGGTTGACTCTCGTGAGGGTCCATCGCTAATAATGAACGACGGTTGGAAGCTACGCTACTCAAACGTAACAGGCAAGTATGAGCTTTTTGATATTCGTAGAGATTATCAAGAGAGAAAAGATTTAGCTCTACAGTTCCCTGAAAAGGTAACAGAGCTTACAGAGATAATGAAATCTAAAGTTCAAAAAACAGAGTGTCGTCCACCGTTTGTCTATAAAATTGCAAAATAATAATGAAAGTTCAAAA
The DNA here is from genome assembly GCA_044433365.1 of Rikenellaceae bacterium. Taxonomy (GTDB): domain Bacteria; phylum Bacteroidota; class Bacteroidia; order Bacteroidales; family Rikenellaceae; genus CAMQVM01. The sequence continues at coordinate 5,708 of JAWXTR010000030.1, read as the reverse complement.
TCCAACATTAATTTCTATCGGAGCTGCTGCCTTTTTAGGTAGTAGCTCTATGGGTTTTGCTGCTGAGGGTAAAGCGACAAAAAAAGTGGCAACTATCGACAAGCCAAACGTAATTTTCATCTATGGAGATGATATGGGTAAGGGCATGATGTCGGTTTATGGTCAAAAATATCTTTCTACGCCTAATCTTGATAGAATTACAAATCAAGGTATTCAATTTACTCGTGCCTATGGTGCTCACTACTCTGCACCAGCTCGTTCATCGCTTCTAACTGGCTATTCTGACTGTCATGTAGGTCACTGGAAGCAAGAAAAGGGAGCTAGATATTGCATAGCCGATACAACTCTAATTGCACCTATCGAAGCAGAGCTAAACGCTAGAGATGTGCGCCTAAAAGAGGGCGACGAATATCTTCCGCAGGTGTTTAAAAAAGCTGGCTATGTAACTGGTCAGATTGGTAAATTGGAGTATGGTTTTTTGAGTAGTCGTCAGCAGGTAAAATCGCACGGATGGGACTATTTTTACGGATTTATGGATCATGGCAGATGTCATGGATTTTTCCCTCCATTCCTTTTTGAAAATGACGATATTGTAATGATTGATGGCAATACCGACCCTTTATGTGGCGATGCTGGCTATAATTACGACAATGAAGAGTCGTATCGTAAGCGTTTGGATATGACTGGAAAGGTGCAATATTCACAAGATTTGTTTAATGCTAAAATCAAAGATTTCTTGCATGAACACAAAGACGAACCTTTCTTCCTTTACCACCCCTCGCAGCTTCCTCACGGTTCGGTATGTGTGCCATATATTCATGAAAGCGTAAAATATATGCCAAACCTTACTCCTGTCGAAAAAGAGTATGCAACGATGATTTTGCTTCTTGACGAGGCGGTAGGAAAAATTTTGGATGAACTAGATGTACTAGGAATTGCCGACAAAACTATGATTGTTTTCTCGGTAGACAATGGTCACGAAATTTATACTGCAAGCGATGGTCGTACTACTGATGCTACAGATGTAAAAACTGGTCAAGCTATCGACAACTACTACGTTAGATTTACAACCGAAACTGTTGGTGATATATTTAACGGTAATATGGGCATGTCGGGTAGAAAACGTAGTAATTTGGAGGGTGGTGTATGTGTACCGCTTACCTACTATATGCCAAGCAGGCTAAAACCTGGTGTTAGCGATCAGGTTATTGCCAACTACGATATGATTGCCACTATGGCTGAGATGCTCGAAGTGGATATCTGCGAGGACAAAGAGGCTCAATCTTACTATTCGCTACTTCTCGACTCAAGAAATAAACTTCCAGAGAATCGTTATGTATTAGTAGATTCGTATGAGGGTCCATCACTAATGATGAATGATGGCTGGAAACTACGTTACTCTAATGTGATAGGTAGTTACGAGCTTTTTGATATTCGCAACGACTATAAAGAGTCGAAAGACCTTGCTAAAATGTTCCCAGATAGAGTTGCAGAAATGAAAGCTATTTTGGAGGCAAATGTTCACACTAGTATCGGTTATAAGCTTAACAAATACGTAGTTAAAGATGGTTCAAAAGCTCCATCTAAAAAAGCAAAATAAGAATTTTAAGCAAATCCCCACAAAAATATAAACAATGACTCTAAAAAACATAACATTAATCTCTGTTGGAGCTGCTGCCTTTATGGGTAGTAGCTCAATAGGGTTTGCTGCTGATAGTAAATCAAAAAAAGCAGCTACTGCTGATAAACCAAACGTAATCTTTATCTATGGTGACGATATGGGTAAGGGCATGTTGTCGGTTTACGGTCAAAAATATATCTCTACTCCAAATATCGACAAAGTGGTAAACCAAGGTGTACAGTTTAATTGTGCTTATGGTGCTCACTACTCTGCTCCTGCACGTTCGTCGCTTCTAACAGGCTACTCTGATTGCCATAAAGGGCATTGGAAAAAGGAGACTGGCGACAAATTCAATGTTGCCGACACTGCTCTTATTGCCCCTATCGAAGCTCAGCTAAATGCTAGAGATGTACGCCTTAAAGAGGGCGATGAGTACCTACCTGAGATATTTAAAAAAGCTGGCTACGTTACTGGTCAGATTGGCAAGCTGGAGTATGGCTTTTTAAGTAGTCGTCAGCAGGTAAAATCGCATGGTTGGGACTATTTCTACGGATTTATGGATCACGGTAGATGCCACGGTTTCTATCCTCCATTCCTTTTTGAAAACGACGATATCGTGATGATTGATGGCAATACCGACCCTCATTGTGGCGATTTTGGCTACACCTACGACACTGTCGAGGGGTACAAACAGCGGCTGGAAACAGAGGGAAAGGTACAATATTCACAAGATCTGTTTAACGACAAAATCGAAGAGTTTATAGCCGACAATAAAGAGAAACCATTCTTCCTTTACCACCCCTCACAGCTTCCTCACGGTACAGTATCAGTGCCATATATCCACGAAAGTGTGAAATATCTTCCAAACCTTACTCCTATCGAAAAAGAGTATGCAACCATGATTCTTCTTTTAGATGAGGCAGTAGGCAAGATTCTTAATCAAATTGACGAGCTAGGTATTGCCGATAAAACGATGATTATCTTTTCGGTAGATAATGGACATGAAATGCACTATAGAAGTAGCGGACGTACAACCTACATTACTGATGTAAATACAGGGCAAGCTATCGACAACTGTAATGTTAGATTTACCTCTGAAACCGTTGGCGATATTTTTGATGGAAATATGGGTATGACAGGCAAAAAACGTAGTAATTTGGAGGGGGGCGTGCGTGTACCTCTAACCTACTATATGCCAAGCAAGCTACAACCTGCTGTTTGCGACGAGGTTATAGCCAACTACGACCTAATCGCTACTATGGCCGATATGATTGGTGTTGATATCAATGAGGGCAAAGATGCAAAATCGTACTACCCTCTTCTTCTCGACCCTACCGAAAAACTTGCTGACGACCACTTTGTACTTGTCGACTCTTTCGAAGGTCCATCGCTAATTATGAACGATGGCTGGAAGCTAAGATACTGTAATGTTTCGGGAGGTTATGAGCTTTACAACATCAAAGACGATTATAAAGAATTAAACAACCTAGCTGCTGCAAAACCAGAAAAAGTTGCTCAGTTAAAGGCTATAATGAACGAAAAAGTGCAAATTTCGGCATGTAGAGGCCCCAAAGTGTATAAAGTAGGCTCTAAAAAACATTAATTTAAGGGGAGTTCTTTAAGGATAAATTCACAAAAGTATTTGAGAATTGCCAATTAAGCGGAATAATATGAATCTTTATATTCATATTATTCCGCTTATTATTTTAGGGTTTGGAAAAAACTATCCAATAGCAGATAATAATAAAAATACGACAAAATATTGCAGTTACAAAACTTCGCATCAAGATAAATCAAAACATATAATAAAATCGTTTTAAAATCAATAAAGTTGTAAGAAACCATTGTTACTAATAACTCATGAGAACTTCTATTTTAAAAGGAACTTTAAAGGGGAGTTCTAAAATTTAATTTTGTTAATTCATTAAATTTCACTACCTTTGCACCACATTTCTGCGCCAAGGTATGGTTGAATGATGCTTATCAAACTTCACTTTTTTCTTTTAAAGTCGATTTTTTGCATCAAAATGGCTGGTAATCATAGGGGGGCGCACACTTATCAAAACGTTTTAATGACAGAATTAGAAAATTTCAAAGAGTTGGGCTTAACAGAAATTACGCTCAACGCAATTCATGCCAAAGGGTTCGAAAGCCCTTCGCCAATTCAACAACTTACAATCCCTGTATTGCTAGAAAACGAGCACGATGTTATTGCTCAAGCACAAACTGGTACAGGTAAAACTGCCGCTTACGGTCTCCCAATTTTAGAGAACGTTACATCTTCGGAAAAACTCCCACAAGCACTTATTTTGGTGCCAACTCGTGAGCTTGCTCTTCAGGTTACTGATGAGTTAATCTCTCTTAGAACAGGAAAAATATCAATTAGCTCAATTTACGGTGGTGCCTCAATGGATGAGCAGCTTCGCCGTCTACGCAGAGGTATCGACATCGTAGTTGGTACTCCAGGTCGTATTCTTGACCACCTTCGCCGTGGTACGCTAGACCTATCGGAGCTTCGTTGGTTAATTCTTGACGAGGCTGACGAAATGTTAAACATGGGTTTTATTGATGATGTAGATGAGATTTTAAGCCATGCTCACGAAGAGCGTCGCCTGCTTCTTTTCTCTGCTACAATGCCAAAACGTGTTGCAGATCTTTCTAAAAAATATATGCGTGACATTAAGCACTTAAAAGTGGAAGCTCGCCAAATCACAACCGATTTGACCGACCAAATCTACTTCGAGGTGCGTGAGAGCGACAAATTCGATGCTCTAACACGTATTATCGATATTGAAAACGATTTCTACGCTATCGTGTTCTGTCGTACTAAACTACAAGTAGACGATATTGTCCTAAAACTTGTAGATCGTGGTTACTCGGCAGATGCACTTCATGGTGATATCTCGCAAGCGCAACGTGAAAAGGTGCTTCGTAAGTTTAAAAATCGCACAACCAATATTTTGGTTGCTACTGATGTTGCAGCTCGTGGTATCGATGTTAACAATTTAACTCACGTTATCAACTACTCTCTTCCACAAGATTCTGAGTCGTATGTACACCGTATTGGTCGTACAGGTCGTGCAGGTAATCAAGGTACAGCTATCACTTTTATCTCAAATTCTGACTACCGTCAGTTTACAACTCTTAAGCGTGAGGTAAAAACTGATATTCGTAAAGAGGTAATTCCATCAGCTACCGATATTATCGCTCAAAAGCGTAAAAATATCGTAGAAGAGGTTGCCGACACTATCGAATCTCAACTATTTGAGGATTATACCGAAATGGCTGAGGAGATTTTAGGTGCAAACGAGCCAGCTACTGCACTAGCAGCAGTTTTAAAGCTTGCGTTTAAAAACGACCTAGATATCAATAACTACCCAGAGATTCGTCAATTCTCTGTAGACCGCAAAGGTACAGCTCGTATCTTTATTGCTAAAGGTAGATTAGATGGTATTGATGCTCGCTCGCTTGTAGACTTTGTAAGAAAAGAGAGTGGACTTCCAAATAGCAAAATCAACGATGTTAAAGTTCTTAACGAATTTTCGTTTGTTACAATTCCTTTCGAGGAGGCTGAGCGTGTAACCAAAGCCCTTAACCAAGCCAACGAAGGCGAACGCCCTATTGCAGAGATTGCAAAAGACGACAAAAAAGGCGGACGTGGTGGCGGACGTGATGGTGGCGATAGAGGCGGCGATAGAGGCGGCTTCAGAGGCGGCGATCGTGACCGTAGAGGCGGTGGTGATAGAGACCGTTTCAGAGGTGGTGATCGTGACCGTAGAGGTGGTGGCGATAGAGACCGCTCAAGAGGTGGCGACCGTGACCGTTTTAGAGGAGGTTCTTCTTCTCGTAAGAGTCGTGACGGATTTGAGCCACGTAGAGGCAGAAGATAATAATCGGGAACTCCCGATTTGTCACAAATACATGTCAATTTGGCACGGAAAAATTTTTTCCGTGCCATTTTTTTGACAATATGCCACAAAAAATGGTTTGGCAAAAAAATTGATAATTTACTAGTAGGTTAGAGGTTAGAGGTTAGAGGTTAGAGGTTAGAGGTTAGAGGTTAGAGGTTAGAGACTAGAGGTTAGAG
>JAWXTR010000029.1:0-27226 GCA_044433365.1 Rikenellaceae bacterium | reverse complement strand
AAAATCGAATAAAACCAATTATTAAGTAGTGTAAAACAATTATTGCCATATTCTTAATAGCACTCTTGGAGCGATATTTTTCACTATTAAATCTCAATATAGAACCACTATATTTTCGATTCAATAGTAAAAAATCTCATCTCCAATAGCACTATTAAAAATACACCAATAATTATTTTACCCTACTTAGAATTCCACTAAAATTAAAACTTTTAAATTTTTTTAAAATGAGTTACTTAGATATTTTTAGCCTAGAGGGCAAAACAGCGTTAGTTACAGGATGTAAACGTGGTATTGGTAAAGGCATGGCATTAGCTTTAGCTGCTGCAGGTGCAGATATTGTTGGTGTTAGTGCAACACTCGAAGAGAGCGGAAGCCAAGTAGAACAAGAGGTTAAAGCTCTTGGTAAAAACTTTAAAGGCTACACTTGCGATTTTAGCGATCGTAAAGCTCTTTATGAGTTTATAGCAAAGGTAAAAGCCGATTTTCCAAAAATCGACATCCTTATCAACAATGCAGGTAATATACTTCGTAAACCTGCTGCTGAGCATCCAGATGAGATGTGGGATAAAATTATCGAAATCAACCAAAACGCTCAATTTATTTTGACTCGTGAGATTGGTAAAGAGATGATTGCACGTGGTGAGGGTAAAATCGTATTTACTGCATCGCTTCTAACTTTCCAAGGTGGTATTACTGTTCCGGGTTATGCTGCAAGTAAAGGTGCTGTTGGTCAAATGACTATGGCATTTGCTAATGAGTGGGCAAGTATGGGCGTAAATGTTAATGCTATTGCGCCAGGATATATCGCAACAGACAACACCTCTGCACTACGTGCTGATGAGACTCGTTCAGAGCAAATCTTAACTCGTATTCCAGCAGGTCGTTGGGGTACTCCAGAAGATTTCGGAGGTCCAGTTGTATTCCTTTGCTCTAAAGCAGCTGACTATATGCACGGTTCGATTATGCTAGTTGATGGTGGTTGGATGGGTCGCTAATTCACCCTTTAGTAATACGAAAATTAGAGGGGGCGGTAAAATTAACTAATTATCACCCCCTTTTTAAAACAACCCAATTCAATAAGTACGACATTTTTTTTATTCAAAAACAACAAGTTTAGTTATATTTATTTTTAATCAAATTAACTTTATAATTTGACTAAAAATATTCATAACAGCCCTTTTTATATCCAAAATTTAAGCTGTCGACATTCGTTTAAACTATTAATCCTAAAATAGTTAAGGTGATTATAGACTCTTTTTAAAAATATTTATACTAAAAGTTTCACAAAATAAATAAAACCACTATGAAATTCAACCAATATATTAACGGACAATGGGTAGCACCAAAAAATGGTAAATATACCGAAGTTTTTAATCCTTCAGACGATAGCGTTGTAGCAATGATTGCAAATGGCGACGAAAACGATGCTCAAGCTGCTCTTGAGGCAGCTGAAAAGGCTCAAAAAGAGTGGGCAAAAGTGCCTGCACGTCGTAGAGCAGAGCTTTTATATGCTTTTATTGAAGAGATTAAAAAGAACAAAGAGGAGCTTGCTCGTACTATCACTATGGAGCAGGGCAAACTTTATAAAGTTGCACTTTTTGAGGTAGATGTTTTCTGCTCGTTTGTGGCTTATGCTTGTGAATGGGCACGTCGTATTGAGGGCGATTTAGTTCCATCTGACAATGAAAATGAACATATAATGATTCAAAAAATTCCTCGTGGAGTAGTGGTTGCCATTACTGCTTGGAACTTCCCTTTTGCTCTTGCTGGTCGTAAAATTGGACCTGCTTTGGTTGCTGGTAATGCAATTGTAGTTAAGCCTACAACCGAAACACCTATCTCTACTCTTATGGTAGGCGAAATGGCAAAAGCTGCTGGTATTCCTGATGGTGTTCTTAATATCGTGACTGGTCCAGGTCGTGTTATGGGAACAGCATTGGTAGAAAATCCTATCACTAAGATGGTGACAATGACTGGTAGTACTCCTGCTGGTCAAGCAATTTTCCGTTCGGCTGCTAAAAACCTTGCTCATGTACAGTTAGAGCTTGGTGGTAAGGCTCCATTTATTGCATTTGAAGATGCGGATATTGACGAGGCTGTAGAGGCAGCTCTTTGGTCGAGATTCGACAATTGTGGTCAAGTTTGTACCTGCAACGAGCGTATGTATATCCACGAAGATATATATGAAGAGTTTATGGAGAAATTTATGGCTAAAGTTAAAGCTATCAAAGTGGGTGATCCTTTTGATGCAGCTTCAGATATGGGTCCAAAAATCAATAAATCTGAGCTAGAACACATGAAAGAGCTTGTAAAAGTATCTATCGAGGAGGGTGCAACTTTAGCCTACGGTGGTAAAGTGCCAGAGGGTGCATATTTCGAAAAAGGTAACTGGTTTGAACCTACAATCTTAACAGATGTTAAACAAAATATGACAATCGTACATGAAGAGTCGTTTGGTCCTATTCTTCCAGTTTTAAAATTCTCTTCTTACGATAAGGTTATTGAGTGGGCAAATGATTGTGAATATGGACTTGCAGCAATGGTATTTACTAACGACCTCAACCGTGCTATGAAACTAAATACCGACCTAGAGTTTGGTGAGATATATATCAATAGAGGACATGGCGAGCTTCATCAAGGTTTCCATAATGGCTACAAATTGAGCGGTGCTGGTGGTGAAGATGGTAAATATGGCTTTGAGCAATATTTGGAGAAAAAGACTTTCTATGTAAGATATAAATAATGCATAATTCATAATGCATAATTTGAAATTATTATTCATGCGAATAAAGGTTTGAAATTTTTGAGCTATTTTGAGTTATTTCTGCAATCCGAGTTGTGAAAAAATAACTTTTGTTAATGCTTTTTTAGAAAAAGCACGCCCAAAGGGCTGGCAAAAATCACTGAGTTTTCACTCACGGCTTTGCTCCGCTCACAAAAAGCGGAAGAATGTTTTTCAAATCTTTATTGGCATTATTCATTAAAAATAAGATGACACGAAATATAAAAAGTATTGAAACACGTATCTTTGAGGTGCCTCTTGATGAGGTACTATCGGATGCAAAACATGGCGACCACTTCTATTTTGAGTTGGTGACAGCTACTGTAACATTAGAGGATGGTTCTAAGGAAACTGGCTACACCTACACAGGTGGTAAAGGTGGTTACTCTACAAAAGCTATGATTGACCACGATCTTACCCCATTTCTTTTAGGCAAAGACGCTACTGATGTTGAGGCTCTGTATGAGGCAATGCAGTGGCATGTACACTATGTTGCACGTGGCGGTATCGCTTCATTTGCAATTTCGGCTGTAGATATTGCTCTTTGGGATTTGCGTTGCAAGGCTGCTGATAAACCTCTTTGGCTTATGGCTGGTGGTGCTTCAAACAAATGTAAGGCATATTGTGGAGGTATCGACCTTATGTTCCCACTTGAAAAACTTCTAAAAAATATTCAAGGTTATCTTGATGCAGGTTTTGATGGAGTGAAAATCAAAATTGGTAGAGCTAATCCTGATGAGGATGTTGAGCGTATCAAAGCTGTAAGAGAGCTAATAGGCAAAGATATAACCTTTATGATTGATGCCAACTACTCTATGAGCGTAGAGGAGGCTATTTCGATGGCAAATCGTGTAAAAGAGTGTGATATTACTTGGTTTGAAGAGCCAACAATTCCTGATAACTACAAAGGATATGCCGAGATTGCTGATGCTACAGGTATGCCGCTTGCAATGGGTGAAAATCTTCATACAATTCACGAATTTGAGTATGCTATGGAGCAATCAAAGCTTAGCTATGTGCAGCCTGATGCCTCAAACTGTGGTGGCGTGACAGGTTGGTTACAAGCTGCTGAGCTTTCTAAAAAATATGGCGTTCCAGTATGTTCGCATGGTATGCAAGAGCTGCATGTTAGTTTGGTTTCATCGCAAGAGCATGCAGGTTGGATTGAGGTGCATAGCTTCCCAATCGACCGCTACACTCATCGTCCTTTGGTTGTCGAAAATCACATGGCAATAGCTCCCGACACTGCTGGTGTAGGTGTAGAGTTTAATTGGGATATGTTAAAACCTTATGAAAGATAGTGATATGAAAAGTACAAAAATTTTTTTAGGCGTTGTTGATGGCGAAGATATTTATCGCTATACGCTTTTAAACGATAATGGAATTGAAATTCATGTCATAAACTATGGTGTGACAATCACCTCTATCTTGCTTCCAGCAAAAGATGGTAAAAAAGATAATATAGTGTGTGGTTTCAACACTTTAGAGAGCTATTTAACTGAAGAGTATCGCAACAATGCACCATATTTCGGAGCAGTTATTGGTAGATATTGCGCAACTATCGCTCCAGGTAGTTATGAGGGTAATGAGCTTACAAAAAATGCTGGCGAAAACACCCTGCATGGTGGAATTAAGGGCTTCGATAAGAGAGTTTGGAAAGCTGAGCAAATTGGCAATCAATCTATCGAATTTTCACTTCGCTCAGAGGATGGAGACCAAGGATTTTTGGGGAAAGTTGATGCTTGTGTTACGCTTACCATAAACAACAACAATGAGCTAATTTTCCACTACGAAGCTGTATCCGACAAACGCACTCCGCTATCTATGACAAACCACACCTACTACAATCTATCTGGGTTTGAGGAGGATGTGTTGAATCATAATGTAAAAATTGAGTCGACTCAAACTTTTGCAATGGATGCAAAAGGAAATTATGTAGATAATTGTAAAGATGTAGATGGTTTGGCAACCGATCTTAGAGAGAGTACTCAAATTGCAACACTTCACGAAAACTTAGGCTCTGGAGCCGAACATTTTTATCTTTTTGAGGGTGGTTTAGTCGAAACTGCTCGAAAAGTTGCAGAAATCTCACTTCCATCTAAAGAGCGCAAACTAGAGGTGTTTACAACCGAGCCAGGGATGTTGCTATATACTGCAAAATATACCTCAAACAATCTTTGCAGAGAGAGTGGAGAGCAGTTTGGGCAGTATAGAGCTTTCTGTTGTGAGACTCATCGTGTTCCAAATGGTCCAAACCTAGAGGGTGCTAGCGATGTGTTTATCGATGAAAACAAAAAATTTGATAGCAAAACTATATTTAAATTTACATTTTAAATACCCGTTGCTCTTTGGTGATGTTCTGGGGGGAAATTTTTGCCAAAGAGCAGGGTCTTTAAAAGTAGCAACTCCCCCAAATTTTAAAAACTTTTTAAACTAAAAATTATGATTGAAGGAATCTTATGGTCAATTGGAGCTGGTATAATGTTAGGATTATATGCAATTCCAGAAAAATATATGAAAGGTTACAAATATGAGAATACATGGTCGCTTTTTTTCTTAATTGCGCTAATAATTCTTCCAATGATTGCAGGCTTCGGACTTATAAAAAACTTTTCGGCAATTTTAGCTTCAATACCTAGTGATGTTATATTTAAAATGGTAGGAGCCTCATTTCTTTGGGGTCTTGGTGTTCAGCTATGGAGTAAAGCTATCAACTATATCGGTGTGTCGCTTGGATTTTCAATCTTTATTGGCGCAGTGATTCTGATAGGGTCCTTATTACCATTTATTGTTGGTGGACTTCCTCCTATCTCGGCTCTTCAATACATATTAATTGGTCTTGTAGTGATACTTTTAGGTGTTGCAGCTAATGGACGTGCAGGTTTGCTAAAAATGTCAGACTCAGAGGGTACTTCAGGTAATAAACAGATGGTTACAGGTATCTTAATTGCACTTATTGGTGGTCTTTTTGCAACAGGTTTTAGTCTTGCAAATGCAGTAGGTGTAGGACCTATCACTCAAGCTGTTGTTGCTCAGGGTAATCCTCAATGGATGAGTTCTATAGCTATTATGTTTGTAATTTATGTGTCGGGTGCAATATACGTTCTTCCCTATTTTGCTATCAAACTATGCAGAAATAATAGTTGGGGTGATTTTAAAGAGTCGTTTGGTCGCAATTTTTCACTAGCATTTATAATGGGTTTCTTTAACTTTGCCGCTTCAGCAGCATTTGCTTATGGTGCATTTACTTTAGGTGAGTTTGGTAACACAGTAGGGTACGCTATCTACAATACCACCTCTGTACTTCTTGCAGTTGCTGGTGGACTTATAACTCGTGAGTGGGTTAGCGCACCTAAAAAAGCACGCACAATGCTATATATAGCACTTTCATGTATGATTATAGGTGTTATTCTTATTGCAATGGGTAATAGTGTATCTTAGTGTTGGCATAGATAATCAAAAATATAAGAACAATAGAGGGTGACTCAAAAGTGCCTAAAATAGACAAACAACCCTCGTCACAGAGCTTGTGGCAAGGGTTGTTTGTGTAAAATGGGTGCTTTTGGGTCACCCACTTTTATAAAGCTAAGTGGGAGATTCACAATAGTTTTTTTGTAAAACCTAAAACCTCAAAATAAAAAATCGAATAAAACCAATTATTAGAACTCCCCTAAAAAATCTCATCTCCAATAGTGCTCTTAAAAACAGACCAATAATTATTTTACACTACTTAACTCCTACAAAATATTTTTGGAATGAATTTTTTGTAAAAAAATAAGATAAATTGTCGCTTAAAAAATAAGAAATCCAAAAGTTTGATGTATCTTTGCAAAATTAAATAAAAATTAATCTAAAAATATGGCAGATAATTCAATATTGTCGAAGTTAGACGGTATAAAAGCAAAATTTGAAGAGATTTCAAAAGAGATTACCTCACCAGAGGTGATGTCTGATATGAAACGTTATATTCAGCTAAATAAAGATTATAAGGAGCTTATGCCCGTTGTAGAAGCGAGCGAGAAGTATAAAATCGGTATGGATAACCTTATCTCAGCTAAAGATATTCTTGTAAACGAAAAGGATGAAGAGATGCGTGAGATGGCTCGTGCCGAAATTGAAGAGTTAGAGCCGTTCCTAGAAAATTTAGAGGAGGAAATCAAACTTCTTCTTATTCCAGCCGATCCACAAGATAGTAAAAATGCTATTATCGAGATACGTGGCGGTTCGGGAGGTGATGAGGCTGCGATTTTTGCAGGCGATTTGCTTCGTATGTATATCCGTTTCTTTGAAAAACGTGGTTGGAAATACGAAATTACCTCTGAAAGTGAGGGAACTTCGGGCGGTTACAAAGAGGTTGTAATGAAAGTTACAGGCGAAAGCGTATATGGAGTGTTAAAATACGAATCGGGTGTACACCGTGTGCAACGTGTACCTCAAACTGAAACGCAAGGTCGTGTTCACACCTCTGCTTCGAGTGTTGCAGTGCTTCCTGAGGCAGAAGAGTTTGATATTGATATGAAAATGGAGGATATTCGTAAAGATACATTCTGTGCTTCGGGTCCTGGTGGTCAATCGGTTAATACAACCTATTCGGCTATCCGTTTAACTCACATTCCTTCGGGTATCGTGGTTCAGTGTCAAGACCAAAAGTCGCAGCTTAAAAACTTTGATAAGGCTTTAGAAGAGCTTCGAACTCGTCTGTACAACCTAGAGTATCAAAAATATCTTGATGCTATCTCGTCAAAACGTAAAACCATGGTATCTACGGGCGACCGCTCAGCAAAAATCCGTACTTACAACTACCCACAAGGACGTGTTACTGACCACCGTATCAATTTAACACTTTATAATCTTGCTGCTGTTATGGATGGTGAGATTCAAGAGGTTATTGATGCTTTGCAGTTTGCGGAGAATGCGGAACGTCTAAAAGCGGCTGGCGAAGAACAATAAAAAATATTTATAACAACCCATTTTTGGCACTTCCCTCGAAATTAAGATGGTCACGTACATGGGTACGCTCACATCTCAATTTCTTCACGAAGCCCCAAAACTGGATTGTTCTAAATATTTTTTAAGGTATCTTTTGTTATAGTATGTAGGACTTTTCCTTATAATAGCTCACCTTTTGCACCTTTAATAAATTTCCAATGCTCACGTACATAAGTACGCTCCGCTTAAAAATTAATAGGGAACTTTTAATAATTGGATTTTAACGCTTTTCCATTTTAAGCAGTCATCTTTCAGTTTTTCAAAAACAGGCGGTAGTAACCGATACAGCCTATCCTTGAAAAACAGAAACCTAACTACTTAAAATAAAAAATCGAATAAAACCAATTATTAAAACCTCCCTAAAACGCACAAAATCTGAACTATTCTAAGAAAAAGCTGAACGCAATCAATTTTACAATAATTCATAATTATGAATTATGAATTATGAATTATGCCAATAAAGGTTTGAAAAACCTTCTTCCGCTTTTAGCGAGCGGAGCGAAGCCGTGAGTGAAAACGAACGATTTTTGCCAGCCCAAAGGGCGTGCTTTTTTAAAAAAAGCATTAACAAAAGTTATTTTTTTATAATTCGAGTTGCAAAAACAGCTCAAAATAGCTTAAAAATTTCAAACCTTTATTTGCATGAATTATTAATTATTAATTATTTTAAGGATGACTAGCAAAGAGTTATTTAAACAGATAGAAAAAAAACGTAGTTTCCTATGTGTAGGTTTGGATACGGATTTGAATAAAATTCCTCACCATCTTTTATCTACTGAGGATCCTATTTTTGAATTTAATAAAGCAATTATCGACGCTACTGCACCTTATACAGTTGCTTACAAGCCAAACCTTGCCTTTTACGAAACTTATGGTACAAAAGGCTGGATGGCTTACGAAAAAACAGTTGAATATTTAAAAACTAACTATCCAGAGATTTTTATTATTGCTGATGCTAAGCGTGGTGATATTGGAAATACCTCTGAAATGTATGCGAAGGCTTTTTTTGAGCTTTCTGATGTAGATGCAGTTACGCTTTCTCCATATATGGGTAAAGATACAGTCGCTCCATTCCTAAAATATGAGGGGAAATGGGCTGTAATTCTTGCGCTTACCTCAAATCCTTCGGCTGCCGATTTTGAAACCTCTGAGCTATCGGAGGGTGGCAAACTTTATGAAAAGGTGTTAAGCGTGTCGCAAACTTGGGGTACTATCGACAATACAATGTATGTTGTAGGTGCTACAAAGGCGCAAATGCTTGCTGATATTCGTAAAATTGTACCTGACCATTTCCTTTTAGTCCCTGGTGTTGGTGCGCAAGGTGGAAGCCTTGAAGAGGTTGCAAAATATGGTATGAATTCTACATGTGGTCTGCTTGTAAACTCTTCAAGAGGTGTTATCTATGCCGATAAGAGCGAAAATTTTGCTACTGTAGCTGCTGCCGAGGCAAAAAAACTTCAAGAGCAGATGTCTAAAGAGCTAGAAACTATTTTGTAATGCGAATAGAGGTTCTTTAAATCCTAAGGGGAGTTCTAAACTCCGAAAGTCAGATTTTAGAAGTTCCCTTCATTTAAATTTGTAAAAAATAGTCGTAAAATTTGTTATTTATAACAATATTTTCTATATTTAAGCCTAATTTACTCTGTGTAAATTAGGCTTTTTACATTAGATTACTTTGAATTGAAGGAACTTCAAAATACACACTAATATGATTTTTGATTATAAAAAAGGATTTAACTCCATAAATATAAATAAGCTAGATAAAAAACCAAAAATTGCTATTTCAGCCCATATAGTAGAGCAAACTACCTCGCTAGCATTCCTATATTCACAGGCTATAATCGATGCCGGTGCAGTGCCAATAATTTTGGCTGTAAATAGCGATAACGAGTCGATTTTTTCGATTTTAGAAGATGTTGATGGCGTTCTGCTAAGTGGTGGAGCCGATATTGATGCTTTTTATTTTGGAGAAGAGAATATCGAGGGGCTTACAGATATATCGAAAGAGAAAGATTTTATGGAGTTTATGCTTCTTAGAGCTGCAATGGATAGAGGGTTGCCTATTTTGGGAATATGTCGAGGTTTTCAGGTGATAAATGTGGCTCTTGGTGGCTCTATCTATCAAGATATACCAACAATGTACCCTACAGTGCCCTTAAATCACTCTATTCTTACAGATAAGCATTTGGGAGTACACAATATTACAATCAAAAAAGAGTTGTTGCTTCATACAATTTTAGAGTGTGATTCAATATCAGTAAATTCACGTCACCACCAAGCCTTAAAAGCTATTGCACCACAACTAAAAGTTAGTGCCACAACTAGTGATGGTATTGTAGAGGCAGTGGAGGGGTACCCAGTAAACAAAATTTTGGCAGTTCAGTGGCATCCAGAGAATATGGCTGTAGATGGTGAAAATATGGCTATGAAAAGGCTCTTTAGCTTCTTTGTATCGGAAGCTTCACTATATCAAAAGGCTCGAATAATCCATAAAACTCACCCTATTGTCGACTCTCATTGTGATACTCCAATGCTATATGAGTCGGGAGGTTTTGATTTTGCCTCTCGTAACCAAAATGCAAAGGTAGATTTAGTAAAAATGCGAGAGGGTAGGGTAGATACAACAATAACTGTAGCATATCTTCCACAATCCACTCCTAAGGAGCTTGCCACTGATAAGGCTGTAGCGATTCTTAATAGATTTAAAAGCGATATTGAGAAGTGTAGTGATTATATAGGGTTGGCTAGTTCGATGGAAGATATAAAAAGATTGAAAAGTGAGGGGAAAAAGAGTGTAATGTTAGGCATTGAAAATGGAATAGCTATAGGAGAGAATATTTCAAATATCAATATGTTTCAAAAGATGGGAGTAGTATACATTACTCTATGCCATAACGGTACAAATCAAATCTGTGACTCTGCTCGTGGTGAGTCGCTATATAATGGAGTTAGTGAATTTGGGAAAGCGGTGATTAGCAGAATGAATAGTTTAGGGGTGACTATAGATGTGTCGCACTCGTCAGAAAAGAGCACCTTTGATGCAATAAAGTTGAGTGCGCAGCCTATTATAGCATCACACTCATCGTGTAAATCGCTTTGCGACCATCCTCGCAATCTTTCAGATGAGGCTATTATTCAAATTGCCAAAAGTGGTGGAGTTGTGCAGGTTTGTGGATATGGTGGATTCCTTAAAAAAGAGGGAACAGCCACTATTATTGATTTAATTGCCCATATCGAACATATAATTTCGCTAACAGGCTACGACTCGGTCGGAGTAGGCTCCGATTTTGATGGTGATGGAGGAGTTGAGGGGTTTG
Source organism: Rikenellaceae bacterium (assembly GCA_044433365.1). GTDB lineage: Bacteria > Bacteroidota > Bacteroidia > Bacteroidales > Rikenellaceae > CAMQVM01. Next base: position 16,135 of record JAWXTR010000029.1, on the reverse strand, counting down.
ACGGAGCAAATGAGTTTAAGAACGTTACTATTGAACTGCTTCGTAGAGGGCATAGTGAAGAGAATATCGCTAAAATAATGGGTGGAAATATTATGAGAGTAATCTCTCAAAATCAAAATAGTGTATGGTCTTAAATTATATTTGGATTTCGTTTTTTCTAGTCGCTTTTGTTGTAGCAGCAATGGGTGGACTATTTTCGGGTAATACAGAGCTTTTTTCAGCTATGGTCGACTCAACTTTTAGTAGCGCAAAGCTCGGTTTTGAAATTTCTATCGGTCTTACAGGTGTGTTATCTTTGTGGCTTGGAATTATGAAAATTGGTGAAAAATCGGGAGTTGTAGGGATGCTTGCAAAGGGTGCAGCTCCTCTATTTGGTAAATTATTTCCTGAAATTCCTAAAAATCACCCTGTTACGGGTAGTATGTTTATGAATTTCTCAGCAAATTTATTAGGTCTTGATAATGCTGCTACGCCAATTGGGTTAAACGTTATGCAACAGCTCCAAACTCTTAACGACCAAAAAGATAGAGCAAGTAATTCGATGATAATGTTTATGATGATTAACGCCTCTGGACTTACTCTGCTTCCTATCACCGTAATGATGTATCGTGCGCAGATGGGTGCTGAAAATCCAGCTGATGTGTTTGTTCCTATAATGATTGCAACGGGTATATCTACCTTAACTGCTATAATTATAACCTCTATCCGTCAAAAAATCAACCTTTTACAGCGTGAAATTCTTATTCCAGCACTTATTTTTGTTGCTTTTATAATATTTATAACCTACCTTTTTACCTCTGGCGAAAAAGAGAGCATTTCAATAGTTGCAACTGCAATTTCAAATATTTTATTGATTGGAATAATTTGTTTTTTTATCGCTATGGGAGCTATAAGGCGTGTAAATGTGTATGATAGTTTTATTGAGGGAGCAAAAGAGGGCTTTCAAACTGCCATTACCATAATTCCCTATCTAATAGCTATTTTAGTGGCTATTGGGGTGTTTAGAGCCTCTGGGGCGATGGATTATTTAATAGGCGGAGTCAATTTTGTGGTTGAATCTATCGGTCTAAACTCCGATTTTACAGCTGCCCTGCCCACAATTTTAATGAAGCCGCTTAGTGGAAGTGGTGCACGTGGCATGATGATAGATGCAATGAATAGTTATGGTGCCGATTCTTTTGTTGGTAGGCTTTCAAGTGTGGTGCAAGGCTCTACTGATACCACTTTCTATGTCGTTGCACTCTATTATGGTTCGGTTGCAATCAAAAAAATACGTTATACGCTTACCTATTCGCTTATTGCCGATTTAATGGGAATTTTGGCTGCTGTTGCTGTTGCTTATATTTTTTGGTAGTGTAGGGAACATGAATTTCTCAAAAGTCGAAACTTCACCTCTCCAGCCCAAAGGTTTCTCAATTTTATAATCCTCTACATCATATCCCTTAAAGAATATAGGGGCGGTAATATTGTCGGAAAGAATAAAATCGCCAAGGATTATCCCTTTTACGTCGTGAGCGATTATTGGTGTGCGTGAATCCTCTTGCAAAGGTGTTACAGTAACATCTTTTATAATTATATTTTTAATGCGGCGGAGGAAAAAGATTGAAGCAGGAAGATTTCCCCATTTTATCGCCTCTGGATAGCTATCTGCCATCTCTTCTACATCATAAACACTCTCTAAATGGTCTAATTTATTTATTTCATTACCTAGCGACACTCCACCGTTGTTTCTAAACTGAATATTACTAATTGTCACATTCTCAATACATGCTCCCTCTACTGCTGAAATAGAGCTTGTTACGTTTTCAACATCGTAGGCAATCATATTGTTAACCGTAATATTGCGAATTGTGCCAATCTTAGGCTCTGGAGCATCTGGAAGATGTTTTCTGGCTCTATTTCCAAGGCGTATAAATAGGGGTGCTTGTACCCCCTCGGTGATAATATTATTAATTGCGACAGCCTCCATAATTCCGCCATCTACAATTTCGAGAGATATACCTGTAAAGCAGATATTGGTGATAAATTTGTTGTGATTGAAGTTTGTGGGGCAAGTTGTGGGTTTTATTACACAGTTTGAGATGGCAATATTTCTAAAACCACCTGTCGATTCAGTTCCAGCTTTAATTCCATTACACCAGCTAGAGAGCACACAATTTGTGATGGTTACATCTTCACAAAGAGCCTCTCCAGTGCTTTTAATAACAACCGCATCATCGTTAGCATCTATAATAGAGTTGCTAACGACCACCCTTCTACAGCCATCAATGTCGATACCGTCGTTATTTTTTCGTTTGTTGTTATCTACATATATATTATCCACAAACAGATCTTCACAGTTGAGGTAGTGTTGGTTCCATAGACCAGAGTGGTACATCTTTATCCCCTCAATACGAATATTTTTGCACGAAATAAATAGAATATTGCGACAACGACCATCCATATCTCCTTTAGGTAGCTCTGGACGACTTGGCTGATTTTCACCCTGACCATCTATAGTTCCATTACCTGTAATTGCTATATTATTTGCTCCATCGGCATATATTAGAGCAGCCCAACCATACCAATCTTTTAGTGAGCGATAGTCGGTATGTTCAATAAGTGGCATATCTTCGGTATTTGTACTTGCTAGTAGAGTAGCACCACTCTCAAGATATATCTCTATGTTGTCTTTCATAAAGATTGTGCCGCTAACAAACTCTCCAGAGGGAATAACTACACGCCCTCCACCATTTTTACTACACTCTGTAATAGCTTGATTTATAGCAATTGTAGCCACTGTTTTGCCATCACCTATAGCACCAAAGTCTGTTATGTTATATGTAGTTTGAGCTGATACAAAAAGTGTTGATAACGCAAAAAATATAAAAATAGTAATCTTTTTCATCTGTAAAAATTAATTAATGTATAAACTTTAGTACTCTAACCTCTAACCTCTAACCTCTAACCTCTAACCTCTAACCTCTAATCTCTAACCTCTTACCTCCAGTTAATATCCTCACCACACCAATTAAATATAGGGTGTGTAGAGGTTTCACCACCATGAAAATCACTTCCCGATGTAAGTTCTAGCTTACACTCCTTAGCCCAATATCTTATCATATTATTTATTTTAATTTGAGCAGGTCGGTAGCCATGTGGGTGAATTTCTAAAGCCCAAAGCCCAATATCTTTTAATCGTTTAAGGATGCCTACATATTTTAAACTTTCACGAACCATCGTGTTAGGGTTTAGCTTAAAGTGGTAGCCAAAATGGGGAATTACGGCACGACCACCATTACTACTAATTAGTGAAATTAGCTGAATAAGGGTGTCGTTGTTGTCGCACGCCTCTCTTTTCCAAACATAGTCCCACCCCTTAATCTCTTTTACTTCACGATAAGAGGGTAGTCCCTCTTTTTTGCTTTGGATATAGTCGTAGGTCATTTTGTTTGATAGCATTCCTGTAAAACCATTTATCTCGATTGCCATCTGCTCTAGCTCTTCGATATGAAGTTTACCATCTATTTCAAACAATTTTTCACTACGTTCTAATGCCCTGCATACTCTATTATAACGAGCTTGTTGCTTGCGTTCCAAAACCTCATCTAATGCCTCTTCCCCTCCGTTAGGAAAATATCCCAGAATTTCACGATTGAAACCAATTACAGGTTCAACACAATCTATCTCGATGCCCTTAACAAACTTGACATCATGCTCTTTACATGCCTTTTCAAAACGTGTATAACCCTCAAAAGTGTTGTGGTCAGTAAGTGAAATAAGTTCAAATTCAGCCTCTTTTGCAAACTGAACTATATTTTCAGGAGTTTCTATTCCGTCGGAATATATGGAGTGGGTATGTAGATTAACACGCATAATTTAATTCATAATTTATAATTCATAATTCATAATTTATAATCAGTTTTAATTATGAATTATGCATTATGAATTATGAATTAAAAAAGGGTTGTCGAAGTAATAAAACTAAGACAACCCTTTTTATTATTTTGAATATTCAAAAATTATTCAGCAGCAACAACAGTATATGCAACTGCAGCTTTAATATCTTTGAAAATCTTAACAGTAGCAGTGAAAGAACCAAGTTCTTTAGCAGCTTCCATTGAGATATTTTTCTTATCGATAGCGATACCAGCTTTTTCAATCTCTTCAGCGATTTGAGCAGAAGTTACAGAACCGTAAACTTTACCCTCTTCGCTAGTTTTAACAGCGATAGATAGAGAAAGAGCAGCTAGTTTTTCAGCTAGAGCAGTAGCATCTTCACGAAGTTTTGCCTCTTTGTGAGCTTGTTGCTTAATGTTCTCAGCTAAAACTTTCTTAGCAGAAGCTGTGGCAAGAGTTGCCATACCTTGAGGAATAAGAAAGTTGTTTGCATAACCAGGGCGTACATTTACGATATCGTTTTTGTGACCTAGGTTATCAACGTCTTTTTTTAATATGATTTCCATGAGTGTAATTATCGTTTAAAAAATTTGCACTAAGCGCAATACTACTTCATTAAGTCAGTAACGAATGGTAGAATTGCAAGGTGGCGAGCACGTTTAACTGCTGTAGCAACCTTTTTTTGGTATTTTTGTGATGTTCCTGTTAGACGACGTGGAAGGATACGACCTTGCTCGTTAAGGAATTTTTTAAGGAACTCACCATCTTTGTAATCGATGTATTTAATACCGCTCTTTTTGAAACGGCAATATTTTTTTCTTTTTACCTCTACTGTTGGAGGATTAAGATATCTGATTTCTGTTGAATTTTGTGCCATGATTATTCAGATTTTTTAGCGTTAAGACTTCTTCTTTTTTCTGCGTATTCAACTGCATATTTATCCATTGCGAAAGTTAAGAAACGGATAACTCGCTCATCACGGCGATATTGAGTTTCTAATTTTTCGATTAAAGATCCTTCAGCTTCAAACTCCACTAGGAAGTAGAAACCTGTAGATTTCTTTTGGATAGGATAAGCTAGCTTGCGAAGGCCCCAATCCTCTTCATGGATTAAATTTCCTCCGTTTTCGGTAATTACACCGCGGAATTTGCTTACCAACTCTTGAACTTGTTGCTCAGAAAGTACTGGAGTCGCAATGAAAACGGTTTCGTAACGATTCATAATTAATAAGTTAAAATTAAAATTATTTAAATTTTTGCTCGACAAAGGTAGTGAAAAATATTTTAAAAACAAATTTTTATTCTTTTTTTCTTAAAAACTACTCTTTACTACTTATTGCTAGCATTTTTTAGATTGGTAATAAGTTGTTTGATGTAGTTTTGAAGTTGATACACCTCTTCCCTGCCTTCTGCTTTTATCTCAAAAGGGGTTTTATATGCCAAATAGCGTTTAAGCGATTTTGTAGTTGTCGTTACTGGGCGTATAAAGTAGGTATCAATCATAAAGAAGAATATAATAATGATTACAATTGCTGCTGCTAGAGCTGTTATACCCTGCATAGTGGCTCTATAGGCATGACCTTTAATCTCTTGTGCTTTTTTTGAAACGTCGTATTGTGTTTGTACCATAAAATCTTTAGTGCTATGAGCAAAGTTACGGTATGCAGGTTTGTACATCTCAAAATACCACATAGCATTACCTATAACTGTTGTGTCGCTAGTGATATTTTTCACGGTAGATTCATATATGTTCATATCTGAAATAACCTGCTGTATCATTTTATTCTCAGGGAAATTTTCAGAAAGATTGTTTGCAAGTAGGGAAAGTTTACTAAGAATTACCTCGTTTTTTTGATTTGCAACAGCAGTTCTTTTTGTAATTCCATTGGTAATGATTATATCTTGCTCTTCGATTAAATCGAGCATATCTTTTGCAGTTGTTATTCCAGAGGCACCTTTGTCGATAGTGGTTACAGTCGACTCATTAAGTCGTGCTAGTTCAAAATAAGATATTAGACCTGCTATAAATAGTAGAAAACCGAGCGAGATGAAGCCCAGTAAAATTCGTTTACGTATTCCCATTGTTTTTTATAATTTAGAAAGTGGTTTTAAAGCTATTTTTATTGCCACAACCATCGGTTACAATAAATTCTAAGGTGCGTTTCACACCCGATTTAGCGGCTCCGCTATCGAGCTTATGGCGCATAATGCCGCTTTTTGCATCATACTCAAAAAGCACCCAATTGCCATCAATATAACCATTGTAGCTATCAATTCCAGAGAGATTGTCGCTAACCTTAAAGCGTAGCTCTTTTACAGGTGGTGTAGAGGTGTTGAAAAGCGGAGTGATAGTTGGCTTTTCATTGTCGATAGAGAGCACATAATCGCCACAACCAGTGATTGATGCTGTTATATAACCTCCACTATATTTACTGCTTAGTGAGGTTAGTTTCCCACTGCTAGCAACATAACATAGTGTAAGCTTATTTACATCTGTACCCTCATCAATAGTAGGTTTTATTGATAGCTTTGCCGAGGCATTAAAAGGCGGCTCACCCTCAGCGATTTTAATCAGTTTTGAGTGTTCAAATCTGTCATCTTTTACCGATTCAATATCTAAATATGCAGATTGTTGCAGAGTGCGTGGTGAAAATTCCACTTTGCAATCATCATTTTTGAAAGTGTGGTATTTTCCTGCAAAAACTAGCTCACCTGTAGGTGGTTCCATTTTCTCTTGTGCAGTGGTATCTACACAAACCACAAACGATAGAACAGAGCTGTTTTCTGCTTCATCTGTAGCTGTTAAGACCATTTTTTTAGGTGAAAGCAGTTTGTCTCTATACAAAACGCCATTATCTGTGCGTGCAGTGTATATTTTTAGCCAATTTTCTGGAGCTATATAGGTGCGTAAAAAATCGTTGCGGCTCTTTGTTGTTTCAGGATATAATACAAAGCTATTAATTGCTCGTCCATAGTCAAACGAAATTTCTTTGATGTTATACCCCCAAAATGGAGCAGCTCCCTCTTCCCTAAAATCCATAGCGGTAACGCCAAAGATGTTTGTAGAGTTGTTTTTTACCTCTGTTACCTCAAAAGCTAAGTAGCTATCTCGTTTGATAGTGATAGTGTCGCCTACGACTCTATATTTGCCCTCTCCAGAGGATTGTACGCTATATTTTTTTTCCTTTTTATGGATTGGAATACCATAACTTTCGTCAATTTCAACAACAGTTACTGACGAAATTTTAGGTGGAATAGTATCTTCAATCTTACCTGCATAACCACCCACTTTTAGAGGACTAAGAGTGTTTTGAGTGGCCAAATCACGTAGTTCGAAATGGAGGTGTGGACCACCACTAGAGCCTGTATTTCCTGAAAGAGCGAAAAAATCGCCTGTTTTTACTGGAAAAAGTTCACTAGAGGGGTAAATGTTTTGCGAAAAACGCTTTGTGCGATATTGATACTCTTTTACATACTTAGCAATATCTGAGCGGAAGCTCTCTAAATGACCATAAACGCTCATTTTCCCACTTTTAGGGTGTGAAATATAGATTGCATTACCGTAGCCAGTAGGCGAAACCGAAATTCGAGAGATGTAGCCATCGGCAACCGATACTACTCTATGCCCAATCACTCCTTGAGTCTTAAAATCTACGCCAGAGTGGAAATGAGTGGTGCGAATCTCTCCAAAATTTGCTGAAAGAGCTAGAGGAATCTCTAGTGGAGAGCGAAAAATCTCTTTCTCACCATCTTGTGCCGATAGTGAAAAAGAGATTGATAGTGCAAATAGTAATGTTGTTACTTTTCGAAGCATAGCTTTCTAAATTACTGTTTGTTATGTATAGAAAAGAGGTTTGTAAGAGGTTTATTTTCCTACAACACTCAACTTATTTTTTAATATTTGGCTCTTGCAGACCATATCCCTTAGTTCTATCTTCCTTTTTAAGAAGAAGAGCAAACAATAGTGATATAATCGAAAAACCTGCAAAAATAGCCATTGGTAGGGTGTAGTCGTATGTTGTAGTCTCAAACCCATCTATCATAGATGTGCCTGTAATACAATATTTTTCAAGTACCGCACCGATAAGTAGTGGTACACCCATCAAGCCCCAGTTTTGGATATAGAAAATAAGTGCAAAAGCTGTTCCTAACTGACGTTGAGGTACAATTTTTGTAACTGATGGCCACATAGCTGATGGAACAAGCGAGAAAGCAACCCCTAAAATAATCATAAGTAGTGCCGCAAGAATCCACCATGTTATAAATGGCATAGAAAGCAAAACGTGTACAGCAATAAGCATTAAAGAGCCTATAACCATAATAGTCGCACCCTTGCCTTTTCTGTCGTAAATACTACCAAATAGTGGGGTAAGTAGAAGTGTTCCCATAGGGATAAGACCCGGAATTGTACCTGCTAAATCTTGACCTACATGAAATTTTTGAACCATTAGTTCTGTTGCAAATTTCAAAAATGGAAAAATTGCAGAGTAGAACATCAAACATAAAAATGCAATATACCAAAATGCTTTGATTTTAACAATCGATACAATATCTGAAAATTTGAAATCTTCCTTTTCTACCTCATTATCTTCGCCTAGTTGTTTGTCGAGCTTTCTGTCTGAAATACAGAACATAAAGAAAGAGAGTAGACCGACACAAAGTAGAACTAAACACAACATAATTGGTTTGCTTGGATGTCCATAGTGGCGAGCGATAATTGGTGAAACAACTAGCGCAAGCAGTGTTCCTATACGTCCAAATGCCACATTCATGCCAAGTGCTAAAGCTAATTCTTTGCCTTTAAACCATTTAGCGATGATTTTTGAAGCAGTAATGCCGATAGCCTCAACCCCTACACCAAAAATTGCATAACCTACAGCGGCATAAAGTACTTGGCGGTTCATCTCATATCCAAAAATAGAGATAATATTGTTTTCAAAAGTCGAAGAGATGGCCCAATATTTAATTGCAGTACCAATAAGCATAGTAGCAGTAGCTGAAACTCCTGTAAAGCGCATACCCATTTTATCCAATACGATACCGCTAAAAATTAGCATAAATGCAAACACATTTAACCAACCATAACCGCTAGTGAATAGACCATATTCTGTACTTGTCCAGCCAAGACTCTGCTCAAGCATGGTTTTTAGGGGTGCCATTACATCCGTTAGGAAATAGCCGCTCATCATAGTAAGTGAAACAAGTACAACGACTGCCCAGCGAGCAGCTTTCGAGTCGTTAATTTTTTTGTTAATTGTTGCTGTCATTATAATATATTTTCTTGGTTTCTCTGATTTGTTTTTCTTTAAGGGGAGTTCTAAGTTCCCTTAAGAAATGAAAAAGCTTGACAAAAGTAATCTATCTTTTTTAAAATAAAGAATAAAAAGCCAAAAAAGATACGATTCTTAAAAAAAATATTCATGCCAATAAAGGTTTGAAGAGCCTTTATTGGTGTTATTCATCAGAAAAGCTAATCCAATCGAGTTGTAGCTCGGAATTTGAGCCGCTTTTATATACCAAATATATATCCTTAATCCCCTTTTCTATATCTATATTGCAGCTAAAGGTTGAAAAAGGTGTAGAATTTTTAATATCTAATTTTCCAATAATTTTACCATCTTTTGCACCCTCTCTAATTTGAAGAGTGCCGTTTTTGCCCGATTTTTCTAATTTAGCAGTAAATTTTTTGAAAATACCTTCAAATTCTACATTTGAAAAGCGTAAAAAGTCGCCATTTTTGATATTTCGGACTTTAAAACCACTCTCTTTAGTGCCAATCTTTTCAACCCCTTCCGATTTTTCATAAAACCACTCGGCTTCGATTTTATCCCATGAGGCACTATATCTACCCACTCCATATTCAAAATGTTTATCCAAGAAATCAGTGTCTGTAACAATCAGTCCATTATCATCTATATGGCAATACGACATTACACTCTCACGATATCGGTATCCTGTGCGTATATAGTAACACCAAATATGATAAAATTGTCCTTTCCAATTGAAAAAACTTCCGTGTGCTAAGTTTCCTAGCTCATAACCCTCACCAACTTTTCCAGTGCATTTGTATGGGCCATAAACATTTTTAGAGGTAGCATACTCACCACCCCAGCTTAGGTAGTAGGTGTCGTTATGCTTGAATATATAGTTTTTGTCGACCCAATCTGGTTCGTTTTCCCACTCCTTGCCCTCGATTATTATCTCACGAGGCTCTTGGGCTAAAGATATCATATCGTCGTTTAATTTAGCAATTTTATATGAACTCTCTTTGTGTCCGTATACTATATATGGCGTGCACTCTTTATCGTTGTCAATCAGAATAGTGGGGTCGTGGTCGGGCGAGACAAGATAGGTGCCAAGCATATCTTTAAATCCTTTATTGGGGTAGTCGCTTTGCATAACTCCAACGCCACGTTTTTGGTCTGAAAAGTAGAAATAGTATTTTCCATTGCGTTTTGCAGCATCTGCTGCCCAACAATCTTTACTCCCCTCACCCATAAAATTATCGGCAGGAGATATAGCTCCCTCTTGCTTCCAATTACATAAATCTGTTGAGGAGAATATTTGCCAATATTTCATCACCCACGTTTTGTTTTCTGGGGCGTTGTCGTGACCAGTATATAGGTATAGTGTGTCGTTAAATACCCTTATATGTGGGTCGGATACTCCTGTTTTGCCTGTTACTGGGTTTTGGGCTGAAGATTTGATAGTTAGTGTAGTTGCCATGAGTATAGCAAAAATTTTAATACACCTTAAAAAAGTAACTTTCATATATAATTTGTTTTTAAGTTTAGATGTAATAATTATCAAAGGTATAAATTTTTATTAAATTTTATGCTTTTTGAAAAAAAAATAGTATCTTTGTTATCTCTCTTTTAGATGGCTTGCATCGGTTGTAGGGTGTAGGGTTTAAAGGAGGATAATTTACGGGAACTTCTAAAAATGGGCTTTTAATGCGAATAAAGGTTTGAAATTTTTGAGCTATTTTAAGCTCAAAACCACAAATTTAAAATTTGATTAAATCGATTACATAGAACTCCCCTTATTGTTTAATTATTATGATTAAAATTACATTCCCTGATGGTAGCGTAAGAGAGTACGCTGTAGGGACAACAGGTTTTCAAGTTGCGGAGTCAATCTCAGCTCGTTTAGCTCAAGATGTTTTGAGCATGGGATTAAATGGAGAGACAGTCGATTTAAACACTCCGATTGAGGGTGATTCGTCTGTAGAATTTTACAAATGGGATAGCCCAGAGGCAAAAAAAGCGTATTGGCACTCGTCGTCGCACATTCTTGCTGCTGCGCTACAGGAGTTGTACCCTGGAATTAAATTTGGTATTGGACCAGCAATCGAAAATGGTTTCTACTATGATGTAGATTCACCAAAGCCGATTACTGAGGCTGATCTTCCAAAAATTGAGGAGAAAATGTTGGAAATTGCTCGTAAAAAGGTGCAATTTACATGTCGCTCAATCTCTAAAGATGAGGCTTTAGCTGTTTATCGTGAAAAAGGCGATGAATATAAAGTTGAGCTTTTAGAGGCGTTAGAAGATGGTACAATCACTTTCTACGATAGCGGTGAATTTACCGATTTATGTCGTGGACCACATATCCCATCTACATCTTCAATCAAAGCTGTAAAACTTACATCTATCGCAGGAGCTTATTGGCGTGGTGATGAAAAAAATAAGATGTTAACCCGTATCTACGGTATTACATTCCCTAAAAAGGCACTTTTAGACGAATATCTTCAGCTTCTTGAAGAGGCTAAAAAGCGTGACCACCGTCGTTTAGGTAAAGATTTAGAGCTTTTTTCTTTCTCAGAAAAAGTGGGTCAAGGTTTGCCTCTTTGGTTGCCAAAAGGTGCTGCTCTTCGTGAAAGATTGGAGAATTTCCTTAAAAATGTTCAAAAACAGTATGGCTATCAGCAGGTAATGACGCCACATATCGGTATGAAAGACCTTTATGTAACCTCTGGTCACTATGCTAAGTATGGTAAAGATTCATTCCAACCAATCCATACACCTAATGAGGATGAAGAGTTTCTACTAAAACCTATGAACTGTCCTCACCACTGCGAAATATATCGTAGTAAACCACGTTCTTATAAAGATCTTCCTGTTCGCTTAGCCGAATTTGGTACAGTATATCGCTATGAGATGAGTGGAGAGCTTCATGGTCTTACTCGTGTTCGTGGATTTACTCAAGATGATGCTCATATTTTCTGTCGTCCAGATCAACTTAAAGATGAGTTTAAAAAGGTGATGGATATTGTGCTTTACATCTTCAAAACACTTAAATTTGATGAGTTTACAGCGCAAATCTCGCTTCGTGACCCTGAAAATAACACAAAATATATCGGAAGCGATGAAAATTGGGAAAAAGCTGAGCAGGCTATTATCGAGGCTACAAGCGAAAAAGGTCTTAAAACTACAGTAGAGTTGGGTGAAGCAGCTTTTTATGGTCCAAAACTTGACTTTATGGTAAAAGATGCTCTTGGTCGTAAATGGCAGTTAGGTACTATCCAAGTTGACTACAACCTACCAGAGCGTTTCGACCTATCGTATACAGGTTCGGATGACAAGCTTCACCGTCCTATTATGATTCACCGTGCGCCATTTGGTTCGATGGAGCGTTTTGTAGCGGTTCTTTTAGAGCATACTGCTGGTAAATTCCCTCTTTGGTTAACTCCAGATCAAGTTGTGGTTCTTCCAATTAGTGAGAAATATAACGACTATGCTAATGAGGTTGCTGCTAAGCTAAATATTTGTGATGTTCGTACACTTGTCGACGAGCGTAACGAAAAGATTGGTCGTAAAATCCGTGACAACGAGCTTAAACGTATTCCTTTCCTACTTATCGTAGGCGAGAAAGAGGCTGCTGAGGGTATGGTTGCTGTTCGCCAGCAAGGTTTAGGTGATAAAGGTGCTATGTCTATTTCCGATTTCACAAAACTTATCAACGATACCGTTTTAAGCGAAATTGAGCCTATTTAATTCAAATTTTAGGGTTAATTTAGCCAATTTTAGCTAGTTGAAATATAAAATTTGTAGCAATAGTATTGGAAATTAAAATATTATTGCTACATTTGCACGATTTTTATAATTAAGGCTTATAGGGCTTTATCTGAATAAAAGTCGATTAGAGGGGGTTTTATTACCTTTTATGGCTAATTTTTAGTTTAAAAGTAGTCTTTAATTGTATGTAAATTCTCTTTTTATAAGATATAAACAATATTAATAACCATTTACTTTTAGATTTTTTTAAGAGTAAAGTTAAATTCATAGGAGGTAGAGTTATAGCGCCTATTAAACCTTTCAAACCAGGCATGAATGCCGGTGCGAGAAACAACAACAACAGAGGTCCACGTGGAAACCGCCAAGGTAACGATAGAGACAACGGTCTTCGTATAAACGAAGCGATTACAGCCAGAGAGGTACGTCTTGTAGGCGATGGAGTAGAGGGTTCGACAGTTGTATCCCTACACCAAGCTCTAAAGATGGCTCAAGAGCAGGAGCTAGATTTAGTTGAAATTTCACCTAAAGCTGAGCCTCCAGTGTGTCGTATTGTAGATTACCAAAAGTTTCTTTATCAACAAAAGAAGAAGGCTAAAGAGATTAAAGCTAAAACTGTTAAGGTGGTAGTTAAAGAGATTCGTTTCGGTCCAAATACCGACGATCACGACTACAACTTTAAGCTAAAACATGCTGAAAATTTCTTAAAAGAGGGTGCAAAAGTTAAGGCATATGTGTTCTTTAAAGGTCGTCAGATTGTGTTTAAAGATCAAGGTGAGATTTTGTTGTTGAAATTTGCGCAAGATTTGGAAGAGTTGGCAAAAGTAGAGCAGCTTCCTCGTCTAGAGGGTAAAAAAATGAATCTTATCCTTGCCCCTAAGCCTAAAAAGTAAATTATTTTAAAGGGAGTTGCATAACTTATAAATATGTTACTGTTAGCGTGGCATTTTATGAGGGTTTCTACCTTTTGGATGATTTAAGGGAACTTCTAATAATAGGATTTTAACGCTTTTTTATTTTGAGGCTTCATATTTGAATTTTACAAAATGCACCGTAGGCACCACTACGCCCACCTTTTGCAAAATCCAAATCTAAAACCTCAAAATATAAAATCGAATAAAACCAATTATTAGAACTCCCCTTAATTTGCAACTAACTTATTTAACTAATTTAATATATTTTTGTAATGCCAAAGATGAAAACAATTTCGGGAGCCAAAAAACGTTTTGAGCTTACCGGTTCAGGTAAAGTGAAAAGAAAGCATGCTTTCAAAAGTCACATCCTAACAAAAAAGACTACAAAACAAAAACGTAACTTAACTAAAACAGGTATTGCTTGCGCTTCAGATGCAGTAAGTATCCGTGCTATGCTAGTTAAATAGTTTTTAGTCAAACATTTTATTTATTAATTAAGAGTGACATAGCCCCAAAGAGTCGATTTATATCGAACGCTATCCATTCGTAAAACATTAGATTATGCCAAGATCAGTCAACGCCGTTGCGTCAAGAGCACGCAGAAAAAAGGTGTTAAAATTAGCTAAAGGTAACTTCCTTGCTAGAAGAAATGTGTGGACAGTAGCTAAAAATACTGTTGAAAAAGGTCTACAGTATGCTTACAGAGACCGTAAAAACAAAAAACGTGAATTCCGTGCGCTTTGGATTCAGCGTATCAACGCTGCTGCTAGAGCACAAGGTATGACTTACTCAGAATTTATGGGTAAACTTCACAAAAAAGGTATCGCTCTTAACAGAAAAGTACTTGCAGATTTAGCAATGAATCATCCACAAGCATTTATAAAAATTATCGAAACTGTTAAATAGTTATTCGAGGAGTCTTTTAGGCTCCTCTTTTTTTTGTCATTCGCAAAAGCGATTTTGTAAATTTGCCAAAAAATGTAGGGCAATCAACAAAAATAAATTTGTTTGATTGCCCTACATTTTTCTTACTCTACATCTAATGCAGAGAACGCTTTTGTGAGTAGTTCATCGAGTTTGACAAGATCTAAATCCTCTTTTACTACATGTTTTTGAAATAGCTCCTCGTTCGATAGCTCTTCGTTAACAAAATTGTCTTCAGTGTACCTGTTTTCCATAGGCTGATTTAAAATTATAGTTTAGTTGATTTTTAAACGACCTATTTTAATTTATTATTGTGCAAACGTGTACATTTATTTTATTTTGTTCTTTTTTTCTTTATAATTGCGTTTATTATAACATTATTGCCTGTAAAAGTTAAAAATTTCACTAAAATCTCTTTCTCTGAATTTGATAATCTACTTTTCGGATGTGTTTATAATTTTTATAATTACATCCTCTTTAGCTTTTACACCGTTAAAATAAACATTGTCATTACTAATATCGGGATTTCCATTTACTTTCCATCTAAAGTCTCGTGTAAATTTAATTTCATCGCTTGTGCCATCGCCCCAGTATATTTCGAAAGTATCATCCCAACTCTTTGCACCATCAAATTCGCCGAAAAGTAGATAGTTTCCATCTCCTTGTCCTCGCAAAGATAAGCCTGATAAGGTTGCAAGGTATGCCTTAGTTGTAGTCTGCTCACTCATATCCTCACCTAATGGAAATTCCATCTCATTATATACAACCTTAATATCATTTTCTAGTATATTATTAGAATTTGATTCAGATAGTAGGTCGTTGCCCTTAGTGTCCTCTGCATAGATAGTGATATATATTGGTGCTATATCCCACTCTTTTTCAGCACAATTAAGAAGAGTAAATAGCGATAGTAGTAGAATTGCAAATTTTGCTTTCATAGTATAATTATCTAATTATAATTAGCTTATCCTCGACCTTTTTATTGTTTAGATATAGTGCTTCGTTGCTAATATCAGGGTTGCCATTGTTATCCCACTTAAAATTGCGAGTGAAACTAATTTTGTCGCTAGTACCGTCGCCCCAATATATTTCAAAGCTGTCATTCCAATTATTTGCCCCATCAAACTCTCCAAATATCAGATAGTAGTCGTTACCGTATTTCCCTAAATCTAATCCCGATAGTATTGCAAGATATGCTTTGCTCATTGTTTGCTCACTCATATCTACTCCTAATGGAAATTCCATACCGTTGTAAACGATTTTTATCTCATCTTCTAAGATATTATCAGGGTTTGATGGAGATAAGTAGTGTAAAACAATTATTGCCATATTCTTAATAGCACTCTTGGAGCGATATTTTTCACTATTAAATCTCAATATAGAACCACTATATTTTCGATTCAAT
>JAWXTR010000028.1:0-28124 GCA_044433365.1 Rikenellaceae bacterium | reverse complement strand
ATATTTTTCACTATTAAATCTCAATATAGAACCACTATATTTTCGATTCAATAGCAAAAAATCTCATCTCCAATAGCACTTTTAAAAATACACCAATAATTATTTTACCCTACTTATTTTTAAACGTATTTATAGATGAAAAGCTCCTAATATGATAGAAAATCCACAAAAACGGGGAGTGGAACTAGCCTACATAGAATATAATCATACTAACGTAGAATATATTTTACAAAACAGCTAAAAATAATTACCTTTGCAATAATTTTATAATTACCGAAATCGAAACCTTTAAATAACCAACGTATGAATAGAAAATTACAACTAATATTACCACTTATTACCATTTTTCTCTTATCTATAAGTTCTTATGCTCAATTTAATATTAGTAATAAGATTGAAAAAAATAGCTTAAATATATCAAAAATCGACACTCTTGAGAAAAAAGAGCTTTCGCTAATGGTTATGAACGATGCTTATCAAGAGAATCTTAAAAAAATGCTTCGCAAAAGTCGCAACTCATTTGAAAGTGAAAATTCGCTATATTTCACGCAGTTTGGTTATAGCAACTGGGTTTCAAGTGGTGATAACACCTTTAACGGACGTGTTACTACTGCCACAAAACATATCTACACTACTGGTGATGAATTTAATATTACCACCAAACTTGATGGTGCGTATGCTCTCGGTTATCAAGATAGTATGTTATGGAAAACCGAAGACTGGTTTACTCTGAACAGTGCTGTCAACTACCAAATGAGCAACCGTTTTTACTACACCTTAAATACAACCTTAAAATCTCAATTTTCCGATAGCTATGCTTCAAAAACCGACTCAGTTATATCCTCTACATTCTTTGCTCCTGCAACTTTAACTCTCGGTCTCGGTATTAACTACTCTGTAGATAAAAACAGAGCAATCACTCTATCGCCTATTTCAGGTAATATGGTTATGGTTTTTGACGAAACTCTCTCTGAACTTGGAGAAGGCGGCGTTGAGGCTGGAAAAAAGGTAGCTCTTAACTTTGGTGCTTCGTTAGATTGCGACTGGAAGCAATCTATTATCAAGGATACAAAAAAGATAAATGGAGGTGCAGATATTCTCTCCTTTAGAACAACAATCCAATCTTTTTGGGATTATAAGAATATGCCAAACCTTGATTGGCAAAGCTGGTTAGATTTGTCGATTTACCAATATTTCAGTGTAAGCTTCAATGTTCAACTAAAATTTGACGATACAGTTGCTACACCAAACAATCGACCTTGGCAATTTAGTGAGGTTTTGGGCGTTGGTGTGAAGTATAAATTTACTAAAAAATAAAGTCCATATTTATCGGCAAACATGTTAAGGGGAGTTCTGATAATTAGTTTTTTTCGATTTTTTATTTTGAGGTTTTAAATTTGGATTTTAACAAGTTATTTTTCTGTTAAAACAAACTGAAATTAGTCATAAAAATAGGAAATTCGAGTTTTTTTTACTAATTTTGCAACCACAACGGGTGATTAGTAAAAAGATGATAAAATAACGGTTTTACAAACCTTTATTGGTATAACTACATATTTTTTTTAAAAAAACTCAGTGATTTAAATATTCACATTGAGGATTCGACAACTTGATTTAAGCTCTGTAATTGGAGTATCCAAAAGAGGAGAAAATTCTTTCTCATCTCTATTGGGTCTACTCTTAGAACTTATCTATAGCTGCCGATCGGTTTTAGAGCCTCTTCTAAAATAATTTTATTTCTATCTATGAAGAAAATCGTTCTGTTTTCTGTTTTTTTGATTGCGGGTCTTGTCTGTTCGCAAACTATTCCTACAGCAGTAGGTGTTGAGGTATTTGCAAGTTACAAATGGGCGTTAAACGTTCTACTTTACACCGCTCTTGCGTTTATTATGATTAATGTTGGTCGAGAATTTGAACTCGATAAAAGCAATGTAAAATCATATACTGAAGACTACTTCATCGCTATGGCAACTGCCGCTGCTCCTTGGATTTTTACCTGTCTTTACTACATGTATCTGCTTCCAGAGGGAAGTTTTGCCTCTTGGGATGCTTGGAAAGAGAACCTTATTCTTAGCCGATTTGCTGCCCCAACCTCAGCTGGTATTCTATTTGCTATGTTGGCTGGTGCTGGTCTTAGAAAATCTTGGATTTACAAAAAAACTCACGTCTTGGCAATTTTTGACGACCTTGACACAATCCTACTTATGATTCCTCTTCAGATTTTTATGATTGGAATGAAATGGCAACTTGCAGTTATTGTTTTAGTAATCGTTTTCTGCCTATATATGGGTTGGTCGAAGCTCGGCAAATTTAATATGAAGCAAGATTGGAAATCTATTATTTTCTATTCTATTATTCTAGTTGCGATGTTTGAGGGTGTGTACAATATCTCAAAAAATATGTTTGGTGCAGAGGCTGCAATACATATTGAGGTGCTTTTACCTGCTTTCGTACTTGGTATGGTAATGAAACACCAGCATGGTGAGCCATCAAAAAACGAAGAAAATATAGCTACAGCAATCTCCTACATATTTATGTTCCTTGTTGGTATTAGTTCTCCTCTATTTGTTGGTGTAGACTTCTCTCAAACTGGAGGCACATCGGTTTTAGCATCTGTTGGTGCAATGTCGTGGGGTGAGATTATAGGTCATGTTTGTGTTGTTACAACCATTACAAACCTAGGTAAGATGGTACCAATATTTTTCTATCGTGACAGATTACTAAGTGAGCGTTTAGCACTTTCTATTGGTATGTTTACACGTGGTGAGGTAGGTGCTGGTATTATTTTCGTAGCAATTGGCTACAATATCGGCGGTCCACTTTTAGCAATTTCGCTTCTAACACTTGTGGCGAACCTTATTTTAACAGGCTTCTTTGTGGTGATTGTAAAACACTTAGCTGTTAAATCAGAAAAACGTCTTATAGAACTTGGAATGAGTGAAAGCTAGAGAATAGCTTTTCTCAATAAAAAATTTGATATAACAAACCAATTATCATATTTAGTAAACATCTAAATATAATAATTGGTTTGTTGTCTGTTTGATAGCTTAATAATCAATATTTTGAAAAAAAGAGATGAAATTTTAATTTTTATGGCAGTTGGTGGGGTCTCAGCAATTGTACACTACCTAATTTATATTGCCCTTTTAAAACTTGGCATACCCTACAACATATCGTATGCAATAGGGTTTAGTTGTGGTATTATTTGCAACTTTTACGGCTCTAATATCTTTACATTTAAGACAAAACCTACATTTCGAAGAGCTATAAAATTTGCAATTTCTAACGGTATAAATTTTCTAAATCACCTAATTTTATTAAATTTGTCGATAATTATCGGTATTTCTGAGGAGATAGCACCAGCTGTTGTCTACACTATCGCCTTTCCGATTAATTTTATTCTTGTTCGTTATGCCTTGAGGGGTAAAATCAAGAAATAATGCAAGATATTTGTGTATAATGCCTATAAAGGTTTGAAGAACCTTCTTCCGCTTTTTGCGAGCGGAGCGAAGCAGTAAGTGAAAACGAACGATTTTTGCCAGCCATTTGGGCGTGCTTTTTTTAGGGAACTTCTAAAATCTGACTTTCGGAGCTTTTTCGTTTTAAGGCTTCACCTTTGGATTTTGCAAATAAGGGCGGTAGGAGCCACTACAGCCCATATTTGCAAAATCCAAATCTAAAGCCTTAAAACAAAAAATCTCTCAAAATCCAGAATTTAGAACTCCCCTTTAAAAAAAAAGCATTAAAAAAAGTTATTTTTTTATAATTCGAGTTGCAAAAATAGCTCGAAAGAGCTCAAAAATTTCAAATCTTTATTCGCATGTATAGTAGTGCTATTTCAACAATTTCATTAAGGAGATAAAAAAATGTCGTTTAAATTAGTTTCAGAATATAAGCCTACGGGTGACCAACCAAAAGCTATCGAGGAGCTAACAGAGGCTTATGAGCTTAATCAAACCAATAATGCAGTACTTTGGGGCGTAACTGGCTCTGGAAAGACTTTTACGATGGCAAATGTTATAAAAAATCTCAATTGTCCTACGCTAATTTTAAGTCATAACAAAACTTTGGCGGCTCAGCTATTTTCGGAGTTTAAGGCATTTTTCCCCGAAAATGCGGTTGAATATTTTGTATCTTACTACGACTATTACCAACCAGAGGCGTATCTTCCTGCTACTGATACCTATATTGAGAAAGATTTAGCTATCAATGAGGATATCGAAAAACACCGTCTTAGTGCAACTTCTACGCTTCTTTCAGGTCGTAAAGATGTAATTGTAGTCTCGTCGGTGTCGTGTCTTTATGGTATTGGCAATCCGAGCGATTTTCATGAAAATACCATAAATTTGCGTGTTGGACAGCATATAACTCGTAATAAACTGTTACTACGCCTTACCGACGGTCTATACAGCCGCAACGATATTGAGCAAAAACGAGGTACTTTTAGTGTAAAAGGCGATTCAGTATATATATATTTAGCCTACGACGATTTGTGTATTAGAGTGCAGTTTTTTGATGATGAAATTGAGCTTATCGACAAGCTCGAACCGCTTACAAATGGCAAATTAGAGAGTGTTGACGAAATTTCAATACATCCTGCCTCTATTTTTGTGACCACACGTGAGAGAATTAATAGCGCAATTAGTCGTATTCAAGACGATTTGGTGTTGCAGTGTAACTACTTCGACTCTACTGAGCAACATGCTTATGCCTCTCGTCTAAAAAATAGAGTTGAATATGATTTAGAGATGATAAAAGAGGTGGGCTACTGCTCTGGAATTGAAAACTATTCTCTATACTTTGATGGTAGAGATAGAGGTTCACGTCCTTTCTGCTTATTAGACTATTTCCCACAAGAGTCGCTAATAATAATTGATGAAAGCCACGTTACCATCCCCCAAATTAGGGCAATGTATGGTGGCGACTACTCTCGAAAAAGTAATCTTGTAGATTTTGGTTTTCGACTTCCAACTGCTAAAGATAATAGGCCTCTAAAATTCGAGGAATTTGAGTCAATTATAGACAAAACTTTATTTGTAAGTGCCACACCCTCAAACTATGAGCTTCAAAAAAGCGAAGGGTATGTAGTTGAACAGTTTATACGACCTACAGGGCTTCTCGACCCTGAAATTGAGGTTGTCCCTACCTTAAATCAGATAGATAGAGTGCTCGCAGAGATACAATCAACGGTTATAACCGAAGGTCGTGTAATGATTACAACGCTTACTAAACGTATGGCTGAAGAGTTAAATAACTATCTTGAACGTGCCTCAATAAGATGTAGATATATACACTCTGATGTAGATAACAGTGAGAGAATTGAGCTGCTCGACAACTTCCGCACAGGGCTTTACGATGTGCTAATAGGGGTTAATTTACTACGTGAGGGATTGGATATTCCAGAAGTTGAGCTTGTTATGATTATGGATGCCGATAAGGAGGGATTTCTCCGCTCAGCAGGCTCTATGACGCAAACAGCAGGGCGTGCAGCACGTAATGTTAAGGGGCGTGTAATTATGTTTGCCGACAAAATTACCCGTTCGATGGAGATTACCATAAATGAGACTCGTGATAGACGTGCAAAACAGATGCGATATAATGAGGAGAATGGAATCACTCCAACACAGATTAAAAAGGCTAATAACCTTGCCCTATTTAGGGATGCTCGTGAGGAGCAGGTGGAGAAAATCAATCGACCACGCCCTAAAGATTATGATATTGGCTACCAAGTTACATCAATTGCCGCAGAAGAGAGTGCCGACTACAATCTTACCCCTGCACAGATAAAGGAGAAGATTGCTGAGTATCGTACAAAGATGGAAAATGCAGCTAAAGAGCTTGATTTTCGAAGTGCTACAATCTATCGGGATAGGATGTTTGATTTGGAAAAAAAGAGGGGTAAATAAATTATAAATTATGAATTATAAATTATAAATTAATAATGAGTAATTAATAATTAATAATGAATAATGAATAATGGCGGGGTTTAAAAGACTTCTATCCCCTAATCTCTAGTCTCTAATCTCTAATCTCTAGTCTCTATTCCCTAGTCTCTATTCCCTAATCCCTAATCTCTAATTCTTAAACATGAGCACATTTTTTTTAGTAGTATTTTTTATAACAGTAATTCTCGCAATATTTCTATCTTTTCAATTTTACTATAGTCTGAAAATTGCAAAGAGATGGATTCGATTGGCATTTGTGGGGTTAAACATTCTCGCAGCAACAATTTTTACTGTTCGTATGGTGTTTGACTATGCGATTGAGCAACGATTTTTGGCTTTATTTGGAAATATTGGCTATACTTGGCTCTTTATTGCAGCCTATTCGGCACTATTTTTTGTAATATATCTTTGCGTACTATATGCCGATAAAATTTTTGATTTTATACCTGCTAAATTTAAATTACAGAGTGGTGTGATGCGTTTTAGAGGTTTTATTGTCTATTTAGTTGTAATATCGGCACTTATAGTTGTTGGAAAATATAATTTTAGGAGCATAAAAATTATAAATCTTGAAAAATCGGCTCAAACAGAGCTTTCGCAAGATTATAGAGTGGTGTTTATTAGCGATGTACATATTGGCGACCAGATAAATCTTAACGATTTAGAGCGTTTTACCGATAAAATCAACTCGCTTAACCCCGATATTGTCTTAATTGGGGGCGATCTGTTCGACAAACGTGTAAAACAGCTTTACGACGATGGAGTAGGTGCAAAATTGGGTGCAATAAGTTCAAAATATGGAGTTTATTACATCTTTGGAAATCACGACTATTTTGGTCGAAGAAGCGATATTATCGAAAAAATAGCAACTGAGGCAAATTTAATAATCCTTAAAGATAGTATAGTCGCTATTAACGACGAATTGCTGCTTTTGGGGCGTGACGACCAATATCAAGAGCGTTCAACAGGAAGAAAAAGTATCAGCTCGATAGTAGAGGGTGTCGATTTAGAGGCGTTTCCATTTAAAATTGCAGTAGAGCACCAACCTACAACTCTTGATGAAGCTGTAGATTTAGGTTTTGACTATCTTTTTGCTGGGCATACCCACAACGGACAGCTATTCCCGTTTAATCTGCTTGTAAAACTTCAATATAAATATACTTACGGGCATTACAAACCTACCGATAAGAGCGATATTTTCATCTCATCAGGATTAGGTATTTGGGGTCCGCTTTTTAGGATTGGGAGCCGCTCGGAGATTATTGTTTTGGATGTAAAGTAGGGAAATTCGCAAGAGGGGTTTTGCGAATTTCCCTCACAATTTTTGAAAAAAATTGTGCGCTCATCGTCTCGAAGAGCGATGAAAGCGTGTTTTTGTTCACTTTTTTTAAAAAAGTGTTAAATATAGTTTTTTTATTACCTCCATTTTTGCACTTTTGTGCAAAAATGGAGGTAATAAAGAGATTTTTAGCTACGTAACTATTTGTAAATTAACATAATAATAGTTTTGCGAATATCCCAAAGTAATAGTGATACAAATTCGCAAAACCCCTTTTGCGAATACGCCAGCAAAAAGAGGACTACCCGAAGGTAATCCTCAAAATTTAAAATTATAAGATTAAGAAACCCCCATAAAGGGAGTTTATTAAGATGGGAAGTTCTAAAATTTGAGGGGAGTTCTAAATTCTGGATTTTGAGAGATTTTAGAAGTTCCCTTGAATTATATTTGCATTTTAGAACTTGCCATATATTGGATTATTTAACCCAACCTACAGTCCAGTTATCGTCAGCAGAAACAGCACCTTTATAGTCAACTACAGTAAAGAAGTCGCCTTCGACTGATACACCACCTTCAACTGTACCTACAAAGTTGTCGGTAAGAGCGTTGGTGTAGTCTGTAGAGTTTGTTTCGTTAGCTACAAATAGAACGTTAGAATAGATACCTGCATTTGAAGAAACCTCACCTGTCATTGCGATATTGCTAAGGATTGATTTACCATCAACAAGTGCATTTTCAGTAACCTCAGTTTTTGTAGTGATAGGATTAACTTTACCTGTAATGATAGCGTTGTAAAGAGTAATCTCTGTACCTGCTTTAAGCATTACGCCATCTTTTTTAGTTGCAGAGTTATTACCTACTAAAGTTACGTTAGCGATAGTTGGGTGAGACATTGGAGTGATAGCGTTGTTGTCACCATTATTGTCACACTCCATAAGGCAGTCACAAGTGTAGCCTAACTCATCTTCATCTTCGTGATAAGCAACAAGGAATTGAGCGTTACCTCTCCAACCATCTGTCCAGTCGAAAGAGTCGTCTGAGCAAGAAGTTGCAACCATATTTTTGATATTTACAGTACCACCGAAGAACTCAAAACCATCGTCAGAACCTTTGTATGCTTGAATGTGCGAAACCTCAGTGCCACGACCAACACCGTAGAAAGATACACCGTTAGCTTCATGCTCTTCGTCGAAGCTATAACCTGTATACTCTAAGCGGATATATTTTAGAATACCAGAGTTGTCATCATCGTTATCACCACCATAAGAGGCATTACCAATTTCTGATTTATTGTCATTACCAGAGTTACAAGAAGCATAACCACAAATGTGAACACCACCCCAAGCACCAGCTTTTTCAAGCTCAGAAGTCATAACGATAGGATTTGAAGCTGTACCAACTGCGTTGATTTTACCACCTTGTTCAACTAGGATATAGTCAACAATCTCATCATCGATAGCAGTGATTGTAACACCCTCTTCGATTGTAAGAGTTGCACCAGATTTAACTGTAACAGCACCTGAAAGAGTACACTCGCTATTTGCAGGGATAGTAAAATCAGATGTGATATCACCTACAAGTTCAACTGAGCTACTTGCATCACCATTAATAGCCCAACCTGCTGTCCAATCGTTAGCTGGATCAACAGCACCTTTGTAGCTAACTGCTGTAAAGAAAGAATCGGTTGGAGTAGCACCACCTTCAACGATACCTACATAATTGTTTGTTAAAGTATTGAAATATGTTGTTGAGTTGTCAACACCTGCTTCGAACAAATCGTTAGAGTATGTTCCCTCTTTAGCATAAACATCACCCGACATTGCAATATAAGAAAGCGATGATGCACCTGAAACTAAAGCATCTTCAGTAACCGAAGTTTTTGTGTAAATAGGATAAACCTTACCAGTGATAATAGCGTTGTGTAACTCGATTTGAGTACCTGCTTTAAGCATTACACCGTCAGTTTTGTTTAAAGAACCGTTACCTACTAAAGTTACGTTATAGATTGTTGGGCGAGACATTGGAGTGATAGCGTTGTTGTCGCCATTGTTGTCACACTCCATAAGGCAGTCGCACTCATAATTTAAATCTTCAACATCTTCGTGGTAAGCTACAAGGAATTGAGCTTTACCTCTCCAACCATCTGTCCAGTCAAAAGCATCATCACTACAAGACGTTGCGATAAGGTAAGAAACATTTACTGTGCCACCGAAAAATTCGAATCCATCGTCTGAACCTCTATATGCTTGTAGGTAAGACACCTCTGTGCCATTACCAACACCGTAGAAAGATACACCATTAGCTTCATGCTCTTCGTCGAAGCTATAACCTGTATATTCTAAACGGATATATTTTAGGATACCTGAGTTGTCGGCATCGTTGCTACCACCATAAGAAGCATTACCAATTTCAGATTTATTGCTATCACCTGAGTTTACAGAAGCGTAACCACAAATATGGATACCACCCCAAGCACCTGCAGATTTTTTCTCTGAAGTCATTACGATAGGAGAAGTCGCTGTACCTTGAGCATCGATTTTACCACCTTGCTCAATTAAGATATAATCGGCTAAATCGTCGTCGATTGCAGTGATTGTAACACCCTCTTCGATTGTAAGAGTTGCACCATCTTTTACAGTATATGCACCAGATAGAGCGTAAGAGTTGCCTCTCTCAAGAGTAACATCTTCTGTTACATTACCCGATAGGAGTGTAGTTGTTTCTACCTCTGGATCTGGAGTCACTGTAGGATCATCTTCTGAACAGCTTGCAAATGATAGAGCTGTAAGCGCAAATGCGTAAATGAAATACTTTTTCATAATTTTGTTATTTTGGTTTTATTGTTTTAATATTCAATTATAAATATTTAATGATTTATAATTTGTAATTTATAATTTAAAATTTAAAAGACACTCCAACCGAAGCACCCATACCTAAGCTATGACGCTCAACTGTCACTTTTTCGCCCGTTGTAGGAATCTCTTGTACATAGCTCTCCTCTTCATTTAGAAGGTTTGAACACTCTAGTTTAATAGTTGCTTTTTTGCTTAGTTGGTATGATGTTACAAAGTTTAATTTGTTGTAAGCCTCTTGGATGATATCGCCATTACCTTGAATACCTACCGAGTGGATACGTGGTCCTTGCAGGTTGTAAAGCAGTGCAAGAGTAAACTGTTTTTCGTTAGCAAAGATTGGAGAGTATGCAATATCTGCATTGAAAAGATATGGAGAAGCACCTTGTAGTTGACGCTCTTTGTTTGTATATACACCACCATCTGAAAGTTTAACATCGGTGTACATAAACGAACCGTTTACACTAAGAACCAAATCTTTTATGATAGCTTTTCTCACCTCTAATTCAACACCAGCAGCAACACCATTTTCGGCATTCATAAAGGTGTGTTGTGTAGCACCACTTTTCTTCTCTTGAACTCTCTCGATTGGATCTTGAAGCTGTTTGTAGTAGAGAGTTGCCGAGAACATATCACCACCCTCATAGAAAGTTTCGTAACGTAGGTCTAGATTGTAGTTATAACCATTTTGAAGATCAGCATTACCGACAACTTGAGCCGAACCATAAGACTCTTGGTATAGAAACGGAGCCATCTCAATAAACGATGGACGAGTGATTGTGCGAGAGAAAGCAAAACGTAGCTGTTGGTCTGACATAAAGCTATACTTTAAGTTAAGTGCTGGAAAGAAATCAGAAGATTTTAAAGTACGTGTTGCATAGTCAGTATCATAGTAGTTTACTGTCTGATTTGATTGCTCATAACGTAAACCTAAATTTAAAAGAATATCTTCATTGAAAGATAAATCTAAAGAGGCAAAACCTGAAACGATATCCATTGTTGCATCGTAGCTATCTTGTGGCTGTTTTTTACGGTCAATCTCGATTGTACCATCTGCAACATTTTGGAAGTTTAAGTAGCCTGCTGTGTCATACATATTATCACCTACAACATCATTTCTAACACTAAATACATCGTAATAGAAACGAGATGCACTATACTCACGAGCTTTATCTTTGTAAGCACCACCAAATGTTAATTTGTGAGCCTCACCAAAGTTGTAGTCTAAACTAACATCACCATTCCACTCATTCTCTTCAAGTGAACCGAAGTAGCGCATAGTTGCCTGTTGGTCATCGGTTAGAAGCATAAGATCTGTATCTGAATCGGCAGTATTTCTAAACATTACTTGACGACGATCTGGCTCATCAGAAGCTGTTGTGCTGTAAGTACCATTCCAATTTAAACCCCAGCTATTACCAAACACGTGCGAACCGTGAATTTGGTTGGTAAGAAGTTTGTAGATGTGTGTAACGCTATTGCTAGAGTAAACATGACCTTGATTATCGGTATCACCCTCACGATTTTGATACTCCTCCTCAGCATTACGAGCGTAGAACATAGTGTAGCTGATATTGTCGTTATCACGTAGTGTTAAACCGATATTTGCCAAAGCAGCAAGTTTAAGCGATGTTTCGTAGCTATCATACACATAAGAGTCGGTAGTACCACCTGTAGCTTCGATTACCTTATATTCATTATCGTAAGTTGCCACTTGGTCGTTGCTAATACCTCCTGTAGCTAAGATGCTAAGTTTTTGGTTGCCAACATTAAACGAGTTGCCATAACCTAAATTACCACCGAAAACTGGAATAGATTTTTTAGACGATACAGAGAAATCTGTATCAAAGATATCTTTTGTAACAACATACTCTCTATAATCTGCAAGCGACGAGCTAAGAGCTAGTGGATCTACCGAAGATTGTTTAAAAAGAGTTGTGTTGTCCATACGGTAAAAATCGTTACCTAATGTATTGAAATTTGCACCTGCACTAACACCTAATTCGAAGAATTTGCTGCTACGTTGGTCTTTTGTAGCAATATCGATATGTGCACCTGAGTAGTCGGCATAAGTGTCGGCAGTGTATACTTTGCTTACTGTGATATTTTTGATTGCCGATGATGGGAAAACATCGAGAGGAATAAGCTTGTTATCAGGATTTGGAGAGGCAATTGGCTGACCATTAAGCGTTGTAGAGCTATATCTATCGCCAAGACCACGGACAACAACCTGTCCAGCCGAAGCAACCGAGATACCAGTCATTTTTTTAACACCCTCTTCTGCATTTGAAATACCCTTAATCGACATCTCTTTAGCACCAATATTTTCGATAGCTACTGTCGATATTTTACGCTCTGTTTGAAGAGCCATTACATTTTCAAGATTTTTACGACCTACAACCTGAACCTCTTCTACTGCTAAACCATCCGATTCCATTTCGATGTTTAGCTCTGGTGTGTTGTCTGTAACAGTTACCGCTATGGTTTGTGTTTGGTAAGACACGTAAGATACTACTAGATTGCACTCACCGTTAGTAAGCTCTAGTGTAAAATCACCATCTACTCCTACTACTGCTCCTTTTGTTGTATTCTCAACAACAACGATAGCTCCGATTAATGGCTCTTTAGTAGCAGCATCTACTACGATACCCTTTACAATACCTGCATGGGCTGCAACTGTCAACACTACTAATAGAATTGCTAAAGCTGCTTGTCTTAAAAAATTAAGTTTCATTTTTATTTTTTACTTTTGGTTTCGGTGCAAAGATATTTTGCTACAGTTACCAAAATGTAACGGAAATGTTAAAATTTCGTTAAATAAAACTAACGATTCAATTAGTTGTTAAATTTTTTAAGAACATTTACTATAAAAAAATTACACTTTCAACCTATATTTAATTGTAATAGGTTGAAAGTGTAATTTCTCAGTGTGCTATTTTGTCTGTTTGTAGTTAACATTAAATTAATACTGCAATTTTGTTACTACCGAAAACTTATATTTTTATTCTCTATAGGGGAGTTCTTAATTGGTTTTATTCCATTTTTAGAAGTTCCCTATAATCTAAATAGTTGTGTGAAATAGTACAGGCTCACCATCTCGATGCAAAATTTTAACAACAACATCTTTGCTATCATCACCTTTGATAGTGGAGTGAATATCGCCATTGTTTTTTATTGTTAACACGATTTTTTCGTAAGGTTTAATCGGTGGAACATCCACACTACCCCACTCTTTTTCTACTCCATCGCTATCATACAGATTAAGCGTAGCAATAGTTGCTTTTGAAGCCACTTGACCATGGTTTTCAACCACAATTTTCACCTCTCCGCTCTCTAGAGTTGGTTTACGAGATGAAAGAATCGACTCTGTGTAGTTCATCCACGGTATACGAGCATACCCGAAAATCATATCACCTTTTTTGCTCTTACCTAGCATTTTAGGGGCAAATTCATTCTCATCAATACAGTGGCTTTTAGCCTCGAAAGTTACAATTAAATCACTTCCCGAATTTTCACTTTTTATAGCAACAGCCCCACGACCATAGTTTACCTCGCTATTTGCACCAAAACGCAATGAATTTACATCTACATCGGTTTGAGGATTAAACCCTTGCTCTGCTGAGATTTTTACGGTAATCGTTTTGCTCAGATAATTATAAGGTTTTGTGTCTAAGATTGTAAGAAGCATCCCTTTATTTAGAGGAATAGAGATATTTTTTGAACTATGGTTATCGTTCATTAAATCGTCGTGCTTAGCGGTGTCGATAACTGCAAAATTTGCTTGAATTGCACGTCCTAACTCATCACGGTACATTCTGATACGCTCATATTTATACCAATTCTCTACTGTTCCATCTTCATGTACTGATACTCCAGGCACATAAGCAGTACCAGGGTCTTGCACCCAATTTATACCATCTTTTGAACGCAGATAGAAAGCAGTTCTTCCAATCCAATCATTTACAATAACATGATATTGAATATGGTCACGCCAAATTACAGGATCCTCATAACGACCATCCAACATTGGGTAGATACTCTTTTCTGTGATTAGATGGTATGGCGAAATTCCATCTTGACTCACCCAAATAGAGCCATTTCTTAAAATTGCAAGCACCGAACCATCTTCACGAACAGTAAACGACATATTATGAAACCACGAACCACCACCAAGGCGAACAGGGCGGTCACGAAGGTCTAATTTTAGTTTTTTAAGTTCCCAAGGCCCGTTAATATCTTTTGAGTAGAAATATCGTAGATTTTCGTCTGTGTCGAGCTTCTCACCAAAAGATGTAACGTGATATACCATATAACTTCCATCTGCAAGTGGCACAATCTCAGGATTATGACCATGACCTAACTTATCGACAACTTTAAATGGACCTATTGAATTATCACAAACTGCATGATACACTGTAGAGTTAGGATAGCCAAAGTGTCCTTTAGGATCGTTTTCATCCCATCCACAAAGAAATAGATGAAACTTTCCATCATTACCTTTTAAGATATTACCACCCCAATAAGAGATTACATCATCTTCAATACCATTATCAACATAGCGGTTTAGAAGGTGCTCTACACCCCATACACTCTTATCGACTTTTCCTTTAGGCATTGGGAGGATTCTATCCATAAATTGTCCACCCTCGGCAATATGTTGCCACTCTGCTGGCTGCTCACGATAGACTATCTGTGCTGATACTGACGATATAGCAGCAGCACATATACAACCCAAAGTTGTAATTGTTTTCAAAAAATTCTTCATTTTACTATTGGATTAAAAAAAAATTCATAATCCATGATTGCTGCTTGCAATTATGAATTATGAATTATGAATTATGAATTAATTAAATTTGATAGCTTTAGAGCCATCAAGCATTTTAACCATCTCTTTTGCATTACCCTTATAAGTATTGCCTTTGAAAACAACATTTTTAGAGTATTGAACAGTAACCACAGGGTTATTAGGGAACTGAGCAGGGAAAGTACCCGAGTTTGTAATTGTATTTCCCTCGAAAGTTAGACCATCAACATTTGTAACCTCCATAATCATGCTGTCGAAGTGGTCGAATTTGTTGTTTTTAATCACAACATTGCTAAATGCCATATTTTTGCTCTCGTCGTCAGTGCGGAAGCAGATAACACCTCTATCAAAACCACTAATATTACTATCTTTAAAGGTGTTACCCTCGATAATTACATTTGTAGCATTACCCGACTCATACCAACTACCACTCTCAACAGGAAGTAGAAGTGCCTCCATCTCTGTTCCGAAGAAGTTGTTGCGGATAATTGTAGTTTTTGGAGTAGAGATAAGTAGACCACGAGCACGGTTGCGACTAATATCACAATTTTCTACAATTAAATCAGGATAAGCCGAAAGATTTTCGCAATAGTCGCCTTTTTTAATCTTTTTAGGAAGCTCTTCGTTAAATGTTACTGTGCTATAACGACCATTTACACGATTGATAGATTTTACAGTAAGTTTTTGGTAGTCGTGGAAAGAATCTGCAAGACGAACCATACCGATAGTATCGCCAACTTGAGCTAAATCGAAACCTAACTGTTGGTGGTGACCAACACGAACACCGATTGTGTGTGTGTCGATAATATTTTCAACCTCTTGATAAGCACCATGAATATTTGAAGCATCATCAAGCTGATTGCGGAACACACAACCGCTAAGTTTTACTGTACCACGACAACCCACAAAGTGAGTAGCATCGGCAGTAGTAGATACCATACGACCATTAGAAGGGGTAATCTGACATTTGAAAAGCTCTAAATCTTTGCTATTCTCAAACAAGAAACCCATACCTCCTGCATGGTGAACTATCACTTTTTCTGCATAAAAACCATCGGTAGTGTTTACCTTGAAAGCTGGCGCAAAACGGTTGAAACCCTGCTCGCCTTTACTAGCTAAAATCATACCCACTGTAGGCATTTTTTTGTTATGATTGTGGATTCTTACCAAACCTGGTTTAAGTTGCTCTGCTCTTAGACGACGCTCCGAACCTTGCAAGCGGATATAGTCATCTTTCATATCCATTTTGTATTTATAAGAGAATTGAGCATTGAATCTCTCATTCTTATTAACAGGTTTAGTTGTTGAAATTGGCGTAGAAAGCTCTGTTTGGAAAGCAATACCTTTTGTTGCTGGGTCGTAAAGTATAGCTTGACCAAGACCATGCTCATAGTACGATTTTAGGTAGATAAGCTCACCATTACGGATTTCGTAAGGATACTCTTTTGATATTTCCATATCGAAAGTACCTTTACCCTCATTAACAGCCACAATTTTACCTTCGCTGTGGAAAGTCTCAGCAAAATCAATTTTAAGGTTTTTAACTGTCATATCTTTACAACCCTCCATTAAAAATGGAATCATACGACCGTGGAAAATAAATGTAGAACCACCACCATCGATAGTTACATTCTCAACATTTTTAAAGCAGAACGCAATGCGAGCAAGCACATCGGCATGGTTTGAGATATATACAAACTCTTCGTGTGCACGCTCTGGGTAGAAATGATAGGTGCCTTTTTCAAAGGTGATAGTTGTGTTGCCACCATTTTCGATGGCTTTGTTTACTTTTGTATAAACATCGTAACTAGCATCGTTATTTGTCGATGTCGAAACAGTTAAATCAATAGGTGCACCTACATTAGACGAGGCTCCACCACAAGATGAAAGTGTAAGTGCTAAGGCACATACAGATAAAATAGATAGTAATTTTCTCTTCATAATAGAAAGAAGTAATTAAAGGGAACTTCTAAAATCTGACTGTCGGAGCTTTTCCTTTTCAAAATCCAGAATTTAGAATTCCCCTAAATGGGGTAATAAGATTTGATTAATATTTTTTACAAAAATAGCTAATAAATCGAAAAAGACAAAGTTTTTAATCAAATTTAAGTAATTTTATTCACAAATCCTCAATAAAACTCCCCTTAATTATTTAAGAAAACTTCTAAAAATTGGATTTTAACGCTTTTTCATTTTGAGGCTTCATCTTTGAATTTTACAAAATGCACCGTAGGCACCGCTACGCCCACATTTTGTAAAATCCAAATCTAAAACCTCAAAATAAAAAATCGAATAAAACCAATTATTAGAACTCCCCTTAATCTCAATAAACTAAAATTCATAAAATTTTCTTCTATAAACGAATTTTTCTCTATTTTTAGGCAAATTTTCTTTTATAGACGAAAATTTTGTCATTTTGAAGATAATTTTCTTCTATAGACGAAATAAATTCATTATATTTGCAAAAACATTATTCTATGGACGAAAAAATTAAATTATTAGAAAAATATAATCTTTGGGGAGATTCACCTTTAGATTATGGATATAAAAGAGATAATTACACTAACAAAATAGCTGAGTGTGTCAACAACCGACTTATAAAGGTACTTGTAGGTCAACGTCGTAGTGGTAAAAGTTATATATTACGACAAATAGCTCTTAATTTAACAGAAAATGGTGTTAATCCTATAAATACTCTCTTTATTAGCCGAGAGTTTCTTGATTTTGATTTTATAAATAGTTATATCGAACTCGACGAAATTATTAAATTATATAAGACAAAACTAAAACCAGAAGGTAAAGTATATATATTTATCGATGAAATACAGTCTATTGTAGGTTGGGAGAGAGTCGTTAACTCATATTCGCAAAATTTTGCTGAGCAGTATGAGCTATTTATTAGTGGTTCTAACTCTAACATGCTATCTGGTGAGCTAGCCACTTTGCTCTCTGGTCGTTATATATGTTTTGATATTTTCCCTTTTAGTTATGACGAATATCTAGGGATTAATAATGCAAAACGAGGACGGGAAACATACCTTGATTATATGAGAAGCAGCGGATTACCAGAGCTTTTTGGTATAGATAATCAAGAGATAAAGCGAAATTATGTCTCTGCTATAAAAGATACAGTACTTCTTCGAGATATTATTCAACGTCAAAAAATTAGAGAGCCAAAAAAGCTTGAAGATATATTTGTATTTCTTATCAACAACTCTTCAAATCTTATATCTATAGGTAGTATTGTCAAATATTTTAAAGGGCTTGGGCGTAAAACAAGTTACGATGGAGTATCTAACTATATTGGCTTTATCGAAGATACATATATAATACATAAATGTAATCGCTATGATATTAAAGGAAAAGATATTATTTCGGGTAACGCAAAATATTATAGTAACGATTTATCATACAAAAACTATCTATATTCAGGTTACGGCTATGGCGTGGGTTATATGCTAGAAAATTTAATCTATTTAGAGCTTCGTAGAGCTGGATATCAAGTACATACAGGCAATACAAAAGATAAAGAAATTGATTTTGTAGCACAAAAAGGAGCCACTACACTATACTTGCAAGCAACATATATGTTAACTGACGAGACCACAATTGAAAGAGAGTATTCAG
Organism: Rikenellaceae bacterium; assembly: GCA_044433365.1. Lineage (GTDB taxonomy): Bacteria > Bacteroidota > Bacteroidia > Bacteroidales > Rikenellaceae > CAMQVM01. The sequence goes on along the minus strand of JAWXTR010000028.1, from coordinate 9,617 downwards.
CACTTGAAGCGATAGATGATAATTTCGAAAAGATTGTCGTATCGCTCGATGATTTTACCTATCCATCAAGAAAAGGCATAAAACATATTCAAGCATGGGAGCTTTCTAAAATATTATAGGGGAGTTCTTATCACTCGGTTTTATTCGATTTTATATTTTGAGGTTTTAAATTTGGATTTTGCAAAATGTGGGCGTAGTGGTGCCTACGGTTCATTTTGTAAAATTCAAAGGTGAAGCCTCAAAATAAAAAAGCGTTAAAATCCAGAATTTAGAACTCCCCTATACTTAGAATGCTACGAAATTATCGTTCACCCCCACCCAACAATCGTTTATAACTCAAATCAATCCCAAAAGCACCAAGCGGAGCAGTAATTAGGATTGAGAGCACTGCTACGGTGAGGACTATATCGCCACACGATAGCCCCATTGATAGTGGAAGTGAGCCTATTGCTGCTTGTACTGTGGCTTTGGGCATATAGGCTATCATGCAGAAAATTCGCTCTTTTAGGTTGAAATTGCCTGCCAATGTACTTACAAACACCCCAACCATACGCCACACAAGCACAAAAAGCAGCACCAAAACAGCGTTTACACCAGCCGAGGCGGCATACTCAATATTTACAGTTGCCCCAACGAGCACAAATAGTAAAATTTGTGCTGCAACCCACACTTTTGAAAATTTACTCGATAATCTAACTGCTAATGGCGCATTTCCTTTTAAAATTGTACAACCCAAAATCATCACTGCAAGCAGACCCGATATTGCTACTGTGTGAGATAGTGTGCTCTCTAACTTTAAAAAGATAAACGCCACACTCATAATTACAAGTAGCTTTAATGAGTCACGAAGATGGAAAAATTTAAATATTTTCAGCAAGATATATCCTGTAACCACACCTAAAACAACACCTGTAACAATAGAGATTGGGATATTGGCAAATTGCGTAAAATCCACACCTTCTCCCTTTCCCAAAGTGGTAAAAATTGAGAATAGAACAATCACAAAAATATCGTCTACAGAGCCTCCAGCCATTATCATTTGAGGAATTGCTTTGTCGGTACCAATTCTATTTTCCATTAAATGCAACATTTTTGGAACTACAACAGCGGGCGATACTGCTGCCACCACACTACCCATAATTGCAGCATCTAATAGCGATATTCCAAGCAGTGGCGGAGCAATTATCAACATTCCTGCGATTTCGAAACAGGCAGGTACAAAGCAGATGAAAATTGCAGGTTTCCCAGCCCTTTTTAGTGCTCCAAAATCGAGAGCAAGACCTGCTCGCATTAAAATTACAATCAGTGCTATCTGCCTTAACTCTAAAGAGATAGAGAGAAGCTCTGGCGATAGTAAATTTAACATATAAGGACCAAGTAGAATCCCAGCTAGCAGCATTCCTATAAGCGATGGAATACGTAGTTTCTCACAAATTTCAGCGAGTATAATACCTAAAATAAATAGGTAGGCTAAACTTATCAACATTTTTTAATAACTTTTATTTTGCCGACAAATTTAACAATTAATTGATAAGATTATTATTGTTTAATTAAAATAATTTCTATTTTTGCACTTTAGGAACTTCTAAAGGGGAGTTCTAAAGGGAACTTCCCTTAACCATTAAAGAGAAGATATAGTGAGAAGAGACCAACTAAACAAAACAGCTATTAAATTAGCAACAGCAACCTTTGCAACTCTGCTAATTGCAAGTAGCAGTGTAGCCGCACAAGAGCAACAACAAGACACGATAAACATCAAGGATATTGTCGTCACAGGTACCCGTAATGAGACCAATATTCGCCACCTACCAATGAGCGTTAGTAGTATTAAAAGCGAAGTTATCGAAAATCGCAATGAGCAATCGATTATTCCAATCCTTACAGAGCAGGTTCCAAGCCTATTTACCACTGCTAGAGGCGTAATGGGTTATGGAGTGTCGACAGGGGCTTCTGGTACAATCAAAATGCGAGGAATTGGCGGAACACCAACTACAGGAATGCTCGTATTAATTGATGGACATCCTCAATATATGGGGATAATGGGTCACTCAATAGCCGATGCCTATCAATCTATGATTGCCGAAAAAATTGAGGTGGTCAGAGGTCCTGCCTCAGTACTTTACGGTTCGAACGCAATGGGCGGTGTAATCAATATTTTAACACATAAACAGAAAGAGGATGGCATTAAAAATGATATAAATATCGGTTATGGCTCCTACAACTCACTTACAACCGAAGTTAGCAACTCAATTCGAAAAAAAGGGTTCTCTTCGCAAATTGTAGGCTCTTATAATCGCACCGATGGACATCGTGAGAATATGGAGTTTGAGCAGTATGGCGGATATGCGAAATTGGGGTATGAATTTTCTAAAAATTGGAATATTTTCACTGATTTAAGCCTTACCCACTACAACGCCTCAAATCCAGGTGAGAGCTACAACCCTATCTACGACAACGACTCTCGTATAACACGTGGAATGAGTTCGATTTCGCTAGATAATAGCTACAAAAACACATCTGGTGCACTAAAATTTTTCTATAATTGGGGTGAGCATACAATTAATGAGGGGTATTATAGCGGTGGTGAGCCAAAAGATTACCTTTTCAACTCAAACGATAAGATGTTTGGGATAAATCTATTTCAGAGTGTAAAACTTTTCGAGGGAAATAGGTTAACAGCAGGTTTTGACTACCAAAAATTTGGAGGAGTTGCTCGCAATATTTACAGTAGTGGTGAGAGCGTAGAGACGGTAAATAAATATGAAAATAGCGTTGCCACATATCTTGATTTCCGCCAATCAATAGCTCAAATTATCACTTTAGATGCAGGCGTTCGCCTCGACAACCACTCCTCAACAGGTACTCATATTATTCCACAATTTGGAGCATCTTTTTATCCAACAAGTAGCGGAGAGGTAAAACTTATTGCAAGTAGAGGATTTCGCAACCCTACAATCAAAGAGATGTATATGTTTGCCACACAAAATCCCGATTTGCTTCCAGAATCGCTATGGAATTATGAAATATCGTGGCGACAAAGAGCATTCACTGACCGTCTATCTTATGAAGTTGCCCTATTTTATATCAAAGGGGATAATATGATACAGACAGTTCCTGTAGATGGTGTTGCAACTAATGTAAACAGTGGCGAAGTGGAAAATTGGGGTGTAGAGCTATCTCTAGCTTACAGACTATCTGCTCTTTTTAATCTCTCTTCAAACTATAGCTATCTTGATATGCGCTATGCAATTATAGCAGCTCCAAAACATAAACTATATGCAGGTGTAGATTTTCATAAAAATAGATGGAGCGCATCTACGGGAGTTCAATATATCAAAGGACTATTTACCTATGTTGGCGACGATGGAAATATAACCGAAAATTACATTTTATGGAATAGTCAAGTAGGCTATCAAATTTCAAAAACTTTTGGAGCATACCTAAAAGGCGAAAACCTACTAGACCAAGATTATGAAATAAATCGTGGCTTTGCTATGCCTGGTACAACTGTAATGTGTGGTGTAAAGGTTCGTTTTTAAGGGTCATTTACGAAAGTAATATCAAACTAATTTGCAAATAGTTACATACATAGAAACCTCTTTATCACCTTCATTTTTGCACAAAAGTACAAAAATGAAGGTAAAAAAACTATATTTTACACTTTTTTAGAAAAAGTGAACAAAAACACGCCTAAAAAAACCGCTCATCAAAATTAATCAAAACAACTCTCTCTTTAGCACGTGTAATAGCGGTGTATAGCCATCGTAATAAATCGACCGATATAGTTTGGTCGCCAAATAACATTTGGTCGATAAAAACAGCATCCCACTGCCCACCTTGCGCCTTATGGCATGTCACGGCATAGGCAAATTTTATCTGTAAAGCGTTGAAATAACTATCCTCCTTAACTTTCTTGTATCGCTCTTTTTTAACAGTTATATCGGCATAATCCTCTTCAATTTTAAAGAAAAGAGCCTTATTTTGCTCTGAACTAAGTGCAGGGATATCGGTATTTAAGGTATCGAGAAGCACCTTACACTCCAACTCTGCATCGTCAAAGTCAGGAAAACGAACAGTGGCAGTAACATAACGCATATCGTAAAGCTCCTCATACCGACGAAGTCGACGCACCTTGCAAATATCGCCATTTGCAATAAAATCTATATCTTTATCCTCTAAGGTGTAGTGATAGTTGTTTTTGACCACCATTATCATATCGCCCGACGAAAGCTCCTCCTCCATATAGAGCACTCGGTTGCGAATTGCATTATTTATACGCACAGCCTGCTTATTTGAGCGTGTTATGACGATTGTCTCCTCTTGTCCATACATTGAGTAGGCACTCTCTATTTGGTCGTAAAAATCGGCTCCTGTAATAGAAATAAAATCTTTACGAGAGGTGTCAAGCATAGGGAATGCCGCAAGGTCGCTTTCGATAAGATTACGGATAGTTGTAGCATTATCTAAAATTGCCGAACCCATCTGCTGCCTAACAACCTCTTCGAGCGAAGCAAAATATGTACGCTCACTATAGTTGTCGACAACCCACGCCTCCAGAGCTGGTGATTGACTTCGCCCTATTGGCGGAAGCTGCGCCTTATCACCAACAATTATTAATCTACAACCTCTCCCCGAATTTACATATTCTACCAAATCGGCAAGCAGATTGCCTGACCCAAAAATAGAGTCAAAAGCGTTGTCGTTTATCATTGAAGCCTCATCGACAATATAATATGTAAATTTATCTTGATTATAATCTATCACAAATTGGTCGACTAGTGCCGACTTTTGACGATATATTTTTTTGTGAATTGTATATGCTTTTATTCCTGAGTAAGAACTCATAACTTTAGCGGCTCTACCGGTTGGTGCAAGAAGCACACTTTTGATTCCAGCCTCACCGAGCAGACGAGAAAGGAGCGTAATAACGGTAGTTTTTCCCGTACCAGCATAACCATTGATTATGAAAAGCTCGCCACTTTTCGAATTAAGTATAAAGTCGCCAAGCATACCAAAAAGTTCGGCTTGATCGCTCGTTGGCTTAAAGGGCATATACGACTCAATTTTTTTTCCTATATCTTCAATTTTTACATCCATAATTTGGTATAAATTTATTTTTTTCACACTTTTTTTTAAAAAAATAATATTTTTTTATTTTTATTAAAAATTTCTCAAATTTTGAGTTTTTTCCAAAATTTCATCACAAAAAAGAGTCATTTTACACATTTTTTGCCATTTTTTTGCTTCTATCTTGCTATTTTGAGAGTGCTAATTTAGAAAAAAGTTTATAATTTTTACTGTTTATTATTAAATTATTGACAAAAATATCATTTTTGCGTTACAACGTATCTATTTTTTTTTAACTTTGCAGAGAAATATTTACTGTAAAACTACAATAAAAACATTAAAAACTCTAAGTTTTAGATGATAAAAACGTTATAACCAAATAGTTACCCTTAATATAGCTAGAAAAACTTACGTTATAATGAAATTATATACGACCTTAGAAAATAAATAATAAATAAAAAAGTATGAAAAAAGTTATCCAATTACTGCTTTTAGCAGTTGTGGTAGCACTAGGCTACTGGCTTTACACAATTATCTTAACGCCAATCGAATTTGAAGCGGCTAAAAAAGAGAGAGAAGTTGTAATTATCGAACGCCTTAAAGATGTTCGTAAAGCACAACAAGCATTTAAAACTGCTTATGGTCATTACACCACAACTTTCGACTCATTAATCAACTTCGTTGAGAAAGATTCACTTACTTTCGAGATTAAATTCGGTTCTGAAGATGACTCTTTAGCTGTTGCTCAAGGTAAAGTAAGAACAGAGAAAATTAGAATCGCTGTGAAAGATACTATCTTCACAAAGGGTTTCGATGCAAAAGCTCTTCGCTATGTTCCTTTCTCTAACAACACTGAGTTTATTATGGACGCAACTGAGCTAACAACTGAGTCGAAAATCGTTATTCCAGTATTCGAGGCAAAAGCTCCTTTCAAAACATATCTTGAAGATTTAGATACTCAGCTTCTTATCAATGCTATTGATGCTGCTAAAACTATCAACAAGTATCCAGGTCTTAAAGTGGGTTCTCTAACAAGTGCAACTAACGATGCAGGTAACTGGGAATAATCTTTACCAAACCAAATATGTGTCCATTCAAAGAGATTTGAATGGACTCTCTTTTTTTGATACCGACCATAACGCTCTTGCAGTAATAAATAATATTGACAACTATTCTGAGATATATACCCAATTAGAGTCGTTGAGCCAGCTATCTAGCTCTGTCGAGATAGTAATTACAACCGATAATTTTATTACTGTTCCCTCTTCACTATATTCAAAGCGATCGGAAGAGGTGTTTTTTGCAGCAAAATCACTACCATATTCGCTTGATAAGTTTAAATATCTCAAATTCAGAGTTAAAGAGGATGTTACAACTATTGCAGTCATCGAAAATAGCATATTTAACTGTATTGACGAGCTGTTTGAAAATATCAATTTTACACATTCAGTAAACGAAACGATACTAAATTCACTAAGAGATAGTGCAAATACAATATCTATTTATGAGAGCCACTCACGAGTAGCGATTTCGCTCTCTATCGAGGGTAAACTAATATTCTCAGAGCAGCTTCCTCTAACAAATAGAGCCGATTTAGTATACTACATCACAAAGCTCACAAAAGATAATCAACTTAGTGAGTACAAAATTTTATGTAGCGGTTTAAAACAGAAACTGACCGCTCAAACATTATCAAACTATTTCAACAACATATTTTTTATATGAGAATCGTAAGCGGAAAATGCAAGGGTCGCATTATAAACCCTCCAAAAACTCTTAAAGCACGTCCAACAACCGACTTTGCCAAAGAGAATCTATTTAATGTGCTTACAAACCTATACGATATCGAAGATTTGGACGTTTTAGACCTATTTTCAGGCAGTGGCTCTATCAGTTATGAGTTTGCCTCACGAGGAGCTAAAAGGGTCGTATCTATTGAGAAAAACCCCGTTCATCAATCTTTTATTCGTCAATGTGCCGCAACTCTTGGGCTTACAAACATATTTTCAGTTAAAAGCAACGTTTTTGTATATGTAAAGAGATGCAAAGAGAGGTTTGATTTGATATTTATCGATCCTCCCTACGACTTAGACGAGGCAGATGTTTTACCTCAACAGATAATCGAAGCAGGACTACTCAACGAGGGCGGAGTATTGATTTACGAACATAGCAAATCAAAAAATTTCTCCGAAACTCCTTATTTTTCTCAAACAAGAAGCTATGGAAGTGTAAATTTTAGTTTTTTTGAGAATAATTAATCGCAATTATGCCAATAAAATGGGTACTTTGGGGTTACACTCCTCACAAGGGTTATTCTTAAAATCTGTTATCACTCCAAGCAGTAGAGACGTAGCCCTGCTACGTCTAAAATCGAATTTTGCAAAGCAAAATGAGCTTAACAAACCAAATCTAAAACCAGACGAAGCAGGGCTACATAATGTAACAACAGTAGGTTATTGTTTTTAAAAAAGATCTTTATAAACAAATCAGAGTTGTTTTACAGACGTAGCAGGGCTACGTCTCTACTTCTGTGGGCGGAAACAGATTTTAGAAGTTCCCTTTAAAAAAGTGAATAAAATATGCCTATATAACAGAAAAATCATCATCGACATCAACCATAAAATCATCATCATAGCCATCATCTCCAAAATCAGTATCAGTAGAGTTGTCATCAGAGAAAACGCTATTTGAAAATTCGTTTTGTTCTTGACTCGACATTTCATCCCACTCCTCTTTATAGTAGGTACCATACACCTTGCCCCTCCACTCAAATATGGCTCCAGCTCCATACTCCGAGCGAGCCGAAGAAAACGCCTCACTAAACGACATACTATCATCGACAATCGGCTCTAACTCCTCAACTAAATCGTCAACAACAACAACAACAACAACATACACATCCTCATCATCATCACCACCATCCTTAGAGAGCAAATTATTTGTTTCATAATCTTCATCGTTTACTTTCCCTGCTTTCTCTCCATCGCTAGAGAACACTCTATCCGAACCATAAACAATTGCACCTCCTATAACACCACCAGCTGCCTCCGAAACCCACGAGCCACCCTCTTTTTCAGATTTTTCCTGCTTTTGCGACACATTTTTATCTTTTTTTGCTCCTACACTAGCTTTACTACTGCTGTTTGCAGTGGCTTTTACAGTTGTAGCAGTTTTAGGTTGCTCATTCACACTTTTTACTCTCTCTCTCTATTACTATGAACTTTTGGTTTTTCACAATTTGAAGAACTCGCTTTTTCTTGCGCAGATTTACCAATCCCTTTCGCTTGAGAGACAATATCTTTCTCAATATCTTCTTTGTTTACAAATATTATTTCCATATTTTTAAAATTATTTATGATTCACCACACTATTATCTGTCTTAACAGGCTCAGCTGTGCTTTTATCTTTGATATTTCCAGAGCTATTTTCATTACTCTGAGCATCCTTAATTTCTGGAATATTTTCTTCTAACACTGGTTTTCCATCAACAAACTCACCCTCATACTTCTCACCATTAGCCATAGTTAACACCCCCATACCCGTAATCGCATCATCCACAAAATCGCCCTCATATCTATCGCCATTAGCCCAAATATAGACCCCTTTTCCACTCATTTTATCGTCTACCCACTGACCATTATAGAAGTCACCATTTTTGTAGATATTGCCACTATTACCTTTAAAAAAGTTTAAAACACGACTCTCAAAAGTCATATCCGCAGTAAAAGCTAACTGACCTTGACCACTTCTAATCCTATCATTCCCAATGGTTACTACTGCTCCTCGATAAATGCCAAAATTATATTTAATCTCACTATTTTCAAGAGTAAACGAGCGCAAATCACCATTTTCATCATATAGATATATCGATTTTTTATCTGTTTTGCCTAAATCGTACACCACCTCTCGGCTCTGACCATCAGGGTAGATAATTTCGCCCGTACCGTTAGGCACTCCTTTAAATTCAAAAATTGAATAGCTCATACCACCTTTATAAGTAGCATAATTTCGAAATTCAATGCCAATCAAATTTTTGTTTTCATCATAGATGCAACTCTCATACTCTTTATATGGCATCATCATCAAAAAAAACGCACCAGCTGAGAAGAATATTATTAGCAATGAAACCGCTGAATCAAAGATTGAAAAATTCGAATTCCTTGTTAATATTATGCCCGATAGTTTTACAATAGAATATAGTGCAACACTTAAAACTATCGACCAAAAAACAATCCCCATCAAAAGAGGATAACTACCAGTAATAAAGCAATATCCAAACCCAATTCCAACCAATAAATAACCTATAACAAACCACCAATTATCCTTATCCTTATCAATCGCCTCAACCACAAGCATTCCACTCCACCTCGATGGAGAGATTCTAAAAGGAACTATCAGATAAATAAAAGCAACAAGGGCACAATTTATAAATAGGATTAGGCGCATAGAGCGCACTATATTTTAAGGCTTATAGCTTGGTAATGTGACACATGAATATTTAAACTTATAGACAAACCGCATTAAGCCCAGTGCTTTGCATCGTAAATAAT